>UQXM01000052.1 GCA_900545035.1 uncultured Fusobacterium sp.
CACGGACAAGATTTATAATACCACAAGAACCGAAATTCGTCAACTACTTTTTTTAAAAAAATAAAAAATATTTTCACAAAAACGAAACGAAGCTTTACAAATCAATGAGGAATTATAAAAAATAAATTTTAAAATATATAAAATAAAATTCTCTAAGAAAAATACCCAGCCTTAAAATTATTTTCATAATCTCTTGGCTGGGTAATATTTCTATTTATAAATCGGAATTATCTCTTCCTCTTCATCATATCTTTGACTTACTTTTGACTTATCTACATAATCCATATAATATTCTTTTGTTTTAGGAATAGTGCAGAACACTTTCTCTCCAGGATTAATTATTTTTCCTTCCTGAATAAAAATAGCTCCGCTTAAAAAATCTAATATTCTCTGCTGTAAATCCGGTTCAAGCCCAAAAAGATTTACATGGACAATTTTATCTTTTTTTATATATTCTATACACTTCATACAATCTTCAAATCTCGTAGGTTTAAAAAATACTATATCATAATCCATAAAAACTCCTCCTTGAATTTATTTATTAAAATTTTAATATTATTTCTCTTTTTTTTCAAGCTTTTCAAAAAATTTATATTTTTTATATTTCATCTGAAAACAGCTCTCTCTTTTCCTGCTCTGTAAGTTTCTGCATTCTGTCAGCATAAATAAGTTCTGATTTGTGTCCCAGTCTTTGTGCCATAAGATTCATCACAACTATCTCAACCATAGCTGCCGCATTTCTTCCTGAAGACATATAAAGTTCAGATTTGTATATCTCTTTATCCAAAATAACTGTCTTGCTGCTCATATAATTTACAGAAGTCAAATAATTATCATTATCTTGTTCCTTTATCTCTATTATTGCATCAAGTCTTTTTCTTATTCTTACAGCTCCAAGTCCATAAAGAGTTTTTATATCTATGATACCCAATCCTCTGATTTCCATGAAATAAGGAAGTTTTGCGGCTGTTCCAACAAGATCTCCGTTTGGACGCTTTTTAATTTTTACCATATCATCTGCCACAAGTCTATGCCCTCTGTGAATTAACTCAAGAGCAGTTTCACTTTTTCCTATTCCGCTCTTTCCTATAAGAAGTACACCAAAGCCATACATTTCAAGAAAAACCCCATGAAGCGATACTGACGGAGCAAAATGCTGTTCAAGATATGTGTTCAGTTTTGCAATTATTGAAGACGGAACATTTTCCTCTGATTTCAGCAGAACTTTTCCGTTTGCTTTCGCCAGCTCAATAATATAATCAGGTACATCAATTTTTCCGCACACAACTATTGCAGGAAATTTATAACTGAAATATTTTTTAAGATTTGTCATTCTTTTTTCTTCTTCAAGACTGTTCAAATATTTAAGCTCTACAATAGTAAATATCTGAAGTCCTTTATTTTCGTAAGCTTCTTCGTCAAGATCGAAATATCCGGAAAGAGCCAGTGCAGGTCTGTGAATACTTGTATCTTCAATAAACCTGTCCTCTGAAATTTCTTCTCCCAACATTATTTCCAATCTGTTTTCTATTGCAAATGTTTTTACTGAAAGACTGTCTTCACCTACCATTTCTCCTCGTTCCCTTCTTTCTTTATTTTTCATTATAAGTTTTTTTGACTGCTCCATAAAATACTTTGCCGAATCAACTCCCATAGCTTTCAATCTGTAATTAATAGCAGCAGTCTCTATAATAACCGCAAGATTTCTTCCTTTTCTGGCAGGAAGTGTAATTTTAGGAATTTGATACCCAAGAATATCCTCTCTTATTTCATCAAGTCCCAGTCTGTCATAGAATTTTTTGTCCTGCCATACTTCCAAATCTATTATCATATTTATTTTCTTTGCAGGTCTTGTTGCTTTTATACCAAAATAATTGCTGACATTTATATCATGTCCGCCTTTCATTACAAGATAATAATCTCTTTCCGGGATTATTTCTGCCTTACTGTTCATTCCGGAAAGTCCGCTTTCTGTTTCTCTTATTCCAAGTCTGTTGTCGGTAATATATTTATGCCCTCTTTCTAAAAGTTCAACAGCAGCTCCAAGTTTTAAGTCTTCCTCTCCTCTTAAAAGTATTCCTATTCCATATACTTCCAAAAGAATTTCATTATTTATCATTCCCTCTCTTCCAAGAGCATTTCTCAGATAAAAATTCAATTCTTTTATAAATTTTGTGGCTCTCATATTACATCTCAGCACAACTTTTTTCTTTTCTTTTGCTACCTCTATAAGAAGTTTGTGATCTGCCACTTTTGAACTTAAAACAAGAGCCGGAAAAGGATATGAAAAATATTCTTCAAGAATTTTTCTTTTCTGCTTCTGGCAGATTCTTGCCAAATAGTTGCTTTCTTTTGCTCCAAGAACATGAATAGCGCTTCTAAGCTCTGTTACATCTTTTGAAAAAAATCCTGTCAGTTCATACCCTGCTCTGTATATATCATTTTTATGGATAAGCTGTTCTAAATCTCCGCCGGCAAGTATATCCAGATTAAAATGTTCTATTATTTTTCTGAGAGTTATGGTTTTTTCATCAAATTCCATTTACAGTCCTCCCTAATTTTTTGGTTTGTAAAAATCTGCTTTTCTGGGTTTGTAATTTTCATTCAGTTTTTTATCAAATTCAATTTTTCTTTCTGTCTTTTCTTTTTTAATTTCCGACAGCTCTTCTGCAAACTCATATTCTTTGTAAGCAAGAGAGCCCAATATTCCCAACACGACTGCAATATAAAAAATTTTTAATATTTTCATAACTGCTGTATTTCCTTTTTAAATTTTTCACAAGTATAAAAAGATCCACATACAATAATTATCTTTCTGCCTGATGTCTTTGCTGTTTCATAAGCTTTTTTCATATCATTTTCAACTGTAAAAATTTTACTTCTGTCTGTATATGTTAAAAGTTTATCTCCGGATATTCCTCTTGGATTTTCTTCAAGAGATGTAAGAATTATATCACTGCTCACACTTTCACATACTTTCAGCATATCTTCTATTTTTTTATCTTTCAGAATGGATATTACCATTGTAATATCTTCAGGCTTATAATTATGTACCAGTATTTTTTTCAAATTATTTATTCCGTCAATATTGTGAGCTCCTTCCAAAATTGTTAAGGGATTTCTTGAAACTACCTCAAATCTGCACTGCCATTTAACTTCGGATACAGATTTTTTAATAACTTCCTCACTGATACCCAACATTTTTAAAGCTTCATAGGCACATAAAAAATTTTTTACCTGATAATCTCCGAAAAGAGAAAGAGAATACTTTTCTTTTTCAATAAAAATTTCTGTTACAAAATTTTTGAAATCAAGATTAAATTTTACATTTTTATATTTTTCAGCAGTATTCACTACGTCTTTCGTTTTGGTATACACAGCTTTTAAAAATTCCTCATTGTTGTCTCCAACAATAACTCTGCTTTTTTCTTTTATTATCCCTGCTTTTTCAAGCCCTATATCATATATATTTTTTCCCAGATACTCTGTGTGGTCAAGAGAAACATTGGTAATTATGCAGACATCTCCCTCTGCAACATTTGTAGCATCGTATCTTCCGCCCATTCCCACTTCAAGAACAGCATAATCTATTTTTTTTTCTGCAAAATACAAAAACATCATAGCAGTTGTTACTTCAAAAAATGTAGGAGTGATTTTTAAATCTTCCACAGATTTTTTTACTTTTTCATAGACAAGAGCAATATCTCTGTCGCTTATATCTTCCCCGTTTACTCTTATTCTCTCATTGAATTTTAAAATATGAGGAGAAGTATATTTTCCTACACTGTATCCAGCTTTTAAAAGAGCTGTTTCTGTAATGGTAGAAGTTGACCCCTTTCCATTTGTTCCTGTTATATGAATAATCTTATATTTTTTTTCGGGATTTCCAAGATAGTTACATATTTTTTGAATATTTTCAAGCCCTAATTTTATTCCGAACATAGAATATGAATACAGCTCCTCAAGCAGTCTGTCTATTTCCATTTAATTCATCTCCTATTTCATATTTGAAAGCATTTCATCTACAAGAGTAACAGAGTTGTCTGCCGCTATTCTCATAAATGTTGCATAATCTGTATGAGCATTTGAGTTTGCCTTATCAGACATAGTTCTTATTACAACAAACGGAATATCTAGCACCTGACACACATGTCCAACTGCTGCTCCCTCCATTTCTGTACAATCTCCATTAAATTCTTTTTTCAAAAACGCAATTTTTTCAGGAGAAGCTATAAATTGATCTCCGCTCAAAACTCTTCCTACAATAACTTTTCCTTTTAATTTTTTTCCGGCATTTACTGCAAGTTCAATAAGTTCTTCATCAGCCTTGAAAACTGAATTGTCCATTCTTGGAATTACTCCTAATTTGTCTCCAAATGCTGATGTGTCAAAATCGTGCTGAATAAGGTCTTTTGATATTACAACATCTCCAAGGTCTAAATCTTCATTTATTCCTCCTGCAACTCCTGTGAAAATTATTTCTTCCACATCAAAAGCTTCTATCATAAGAGTTGCTCCTATTGCAGCATTTACTTTTCCTATTCCTGTTTCCAATAAAACTATATCTTTGTCGTGCATGATACCTGTATAAAATACAAGAGTTCCTATTTTTTCCTCTTCAAGATTTTTCATCATCTTTTTAATTCCTTGAACTTCTTCAGACATTGCACCTATTATTCCTATTCTCATTATTTGTTTCCTCCTGATTTTTTTCTCTGACTAAAGTATACCATATTTTTTCTGATTTGAATGTAGGCATTTTTTTAATTTTTGTGATATAATTTCTAAAGAAATCATTTTTATAAAATTTTGGGGGAGAAAATGAAAAACTTAACATATAAAATACAATATGGGATTTTCAGATTTTTCAGAGCCGGACTTCTTCTTTTTCCGGAAAATATCCGTTTCGCCATAGGAGAAAAAATTGCGGTTCTGGGATATTATCTTATCCGGTCAAGAAGAATAACCACTCTTGCAAATATCCGGTATGCTTTACCTGACAGAACAAAAAAAGAAAGAAAAAAAATTGCCCTTGAAGCCTACAAAACTATGGGAAGAGCTTTTTTGGGAACAATATGGCTTGAACAATATACTAAAAGAGATTCCAACTTTCATACCCATAATATTGAGATTGTGGAAAAAGCTTGTGCCAAAGGACCTGCTGTTTTTGCCACAATGCACTTTGGAAATATGGAAGCAATGCTTAAATTTTCCGAAAAATATCCTTTTGTTACAGTGGCAAAAAAACAGAGAAATCCTTATCTGAATAAATTTATCAGTGAAAACAGAAAACATCTGAATATAATTCTTTTGGAAAAAAGTAAAAAAACAAGCAGAGAACTTTTTGAATATGCAGAGCAAGGAAAAAACATCGCTCTTTTTTCAGACCACAGAGATAAAGGAACAAGAGTGGATTTTTTTGGAATGAATACACTTGCACCAACAGGAGCCGCAACCATCGCTTTAAGATACAACAGACCTCTTATTCTGGGATACTGCCTTTTCAACAAAGATAACACAGTAGAAGCTTACTTTAAAGAAATTCCTGTAACAAACAATGCTGATAAAAGTTTTAAAGAAAATGTCCACGAAACAACGCAAAAACTTATAAATGTAATGGAAGATGTTATTATGAAGCATCCTGAACAATGGATGTGGATGCACGACAGATGGCGTCTTTACAAAGTTGTAAAAACTCATGGACAAAGCAAACCTGAATAACAAAAATAAGGAGCGTATGCTCCTTATTTTTCAATGTGATATATACAAAACCTAACCAAGTTATTGTAATTTCTGATTTTTAATTTAAATCTATTTTTTCTGTTTTTTCTTTATCCCAGTCCCACGGTGTTTTATTGATATAATGATCCGCAAAAGGAATAAAGAAAGATACCAATGTTAATACAAACAGTAATCCCTGATACCAAAGCAGAGGGAATACCTGTGTAAAATTCACTGCCCCTTGTGTAAATCCAAGCATAATAAGCATTTGTGCTCCATAAGGTATTGCACCTTGGAAAATACAAGAAAAAGTATCAAGAACTGTTGCTGTTTTTCTCGGATCAACCTTATATTCGTTGCTTATTTTTTTAGCAATAGGACCTGCTATTATAATTGCAACAGTATTATTTGCTACTGCCGCATCTATAAGACCCACAAGAATCCCCGTTCCTATCAAAGCACTTTTCTTTCCGACTATGATTTTTTGTACCTTTTCAATAAGCCACTCTATACCTCCGGCTTCCCTTACCAAAACAGCCAATCCTCCTGTCAGCAAAGACAGCAGAAATATTTCATTCATTCCTGTAAATCCTGCATATATTTCCTGTGCGTATTTCAGCAATGTAAACTGCCCGTAATAAAACCCTATTCCTCCGGAAACTATTATTCCCAAAGTAAGAACAGCGAAAACATTTACTCCTGCAACAGCCAATCCAAGCACCAATATATAAGGAATTACTTTTATAAAATTATAACTGTATACTTCCGCTTCAGGTATAAATTCAGGTCTTCCGAAAACTAATAAAAGTATTACAGTAATAACAGCTGCAGGAAGAGCTATAGTCATATTTACTCTGAATTTATCTCTCATTTCAACGCCCTGTGTTCTTGTTGCTGCTATTGTCGTGTCAGAAATAACCGATAAATTATCTCCAAACATCGCTCCCCCCATAAGAGCTGCAAGAACAATCGGCATATACACTCCGCTCTTTTCAGCAAGTCCTATAGCTATCGGTCCAAGTGCTACGATAGCTCCCACTGAAGTTCCTGTTGCTGTTGATATAAATGCTGCTATAACAAACACACCTGCCGCTATAAACTGACTGGGAATATAAGTAAGCCCAAAATTAACTGTGGCATCTACTCCGCCCATCGCTTTTGAAACTCCTGCAAAAGCTCCTGCAAGCAAGTAGATTATACACATAATAATGATATTTTCTTCTCCACACCCTTTTAAAAACGAATCAAACTTATGAGTTATGCTCCCTTTGAAAAGGATAAACGCTGAAATAATACCTATAAACACTGCAACCGGTGCCGGAAGCTGATAGAACGCCATATCAACTCCTTTTGATTGGAGAAGCAGTCCGCTTCCCAGATAAACCAAGATGAAAATAATAAACGGTACCAATCCTACAAAGCTGCTTTTTTTGCTTTCCATATATTCCCTCCTTTAACAGCGTTTCTCCTACAAATGTGAATGCTATAAATTTTTACTTATTAAACGAGTTCGTAACCTGCTTTTATAAAATTTTTAAAAACTATGCCTCTTCTCCGCATCTTTTTAAAAGTCTTTCCCATCTTAAATCAACTTCAGCTTGGAATTGTTCCAATAGATGTTCGTTTCCTTTTTTGAATAAGTGTTTAAATCTTCCCTGCTCTTTTAAGAATTCTGTAATAGGAAGTTTATTTTTTGGTTTGTAAGATAATTTCCATTCTCCGTTTACCACTTCGTATAATGGCCAATAACAAGTTTCTACTGCTAACTTACATATTTTCATCATTTTTTCTTCACTGTATCTCCATCCTCTAGGACATGGAGCCATTACTGCCAAGAAAGCAGCCCCTTCTGTATAAATAGCTTTTTCAGCTTTTTCATAAAGGTCTTTCATGTTTCCGATAAATGTAGACTGAGCCACATATGGAATATTGTGAGCTGCCATTATAGCAACCAAATCTTTTTTAGACTGCATTTTTCCGTTGCTTGCACTTCCTACCGGAGTAGTAGTTGTGTCAGCAAAATGAGGTGTTGCAGATGATCTTTGGATACCAGTGTTCATGTAAGCTCCGTTGTCATAACATACATAAACCATGTCATGTCCTCTTTCCATTGCTCCTGAAAGTGATTGGAAACCAATATCGTATGTTCCTCCGTCTCCACCAAATGCTATAAATTTGAAAGTTTCTTTAACTTTTCCTTTTCTGTGTAATACTTGATATGCAGCTTCAACACCACTGATTGTAGCAGCAGCATTTTCAAAAGCTGAGTGGATAAATGAATCTGTCCAAGCTGTGTATGGATATAAGAATGTAGACACTTCAAGACAGCTTGTAGCACTGCATATTACTGCATGATCTTCAGGTTTTAAAGCTCTTAAAACTGTTCTGACTGCAATAGGACCTCCGCAACCTGCACACATTCTTTGCCCTCCAGTTAATCTTTCAGGCTTATTCATTACTTCTTTTAAATTATATGCCATTGAATTTCCTCCTATTCTCTTACACCTAGATATCTGTATGTTTCTAATGGTTCTTTGCTGTCTTTTTCAGCCAATATAGTTTCAAATACTGATCTCAAACTTTCAACTGTAACATCTCTTCCACCTAATCCATAGATGTAGTTTACCATTTTTGGTCCATTTGCTACATCATATAAAGCAGATCTAGTTTCAGCAAAAACCGGTCCTCCGCATCCGTTAAATCCTTCTGATTTATCCATTACTGCTACGATACCTACATGTTTCAGAGCTTCTGCAATCTCTTTCATAGGGAATGGTCTAAATACTCTGATTTTTAATACTCCTACTTTTTTACCTTCTTCTCTCATTTGGTCAACAACTTCTTTAGCTGTTCCTGCTGAAGAGTTGATAATTACCATTGCTGCTTCTGCATCTTCTAATTTATATTCTTCAAAGAAAGCATATTTTCTTCCTGAAATTTTTTCAAATTTTTCGGCAATTTCAAGAATAACTTTTTTAGCATTCATCATACCTTGAGCTTGTAATCTTTTATGCTCGATATAATATTTTTCAATATCATATGGCCCATGAGCTATTGGTCTTTCTGCATTTAATAAATAATCTTCAGGTTTGTATTCTCCTACAAATTCTTTAACCACTTCATCTTCTAATAATTCAATATTTTCAACAGCATGAGATGTTATAAATCCATCTTGACAAACCATTACAGGAAGCTGTACATCTGGATGTTCTCCAATAAGAACAGCCTGAATGAAGTTATCATAAGCTTCTTGGTTTGTTTCACTATATATTTGAATCCATCCCGCATCTCTTGCTCCCATAGAATCACTGTGGTCTGCATTGATGTTGATTGGTCCTGATAATGCTCTGTTTACACAAGCCAATGTGATTGGCAGTCTTGAAGAAGCTGCTACATAAAGAAGCTCCCACATTAAAGCAAGTCCGCAAGAAGATGTAGCCGTAAATGTTCTTGCTCCTGCTGCCTCTGCACCGATTGCTGCTGACATAGCACTATGTTCAGATTCAACCGGAACGAATATTGTATCAACTTTTCCATCTGCCACAAATTGAGAGAAATATTGTGGTA
The DNA here is from genome assembly GCA_900545035.1 of uncultured Fusobacterium sp. GTDB lineage: Bacteria > Fusobacteriota > Fusobacteriia > Fusobacteriales > Fusobacteriaceae > Fusobacterium_B. The sequence goes on from UQXM01000052.1 coordinate 9,289, forward strand.
TCTCTGTTGACGGTGTGATAGGGAAAGCTGGTATTACATCTGGATTTATTTGTCTCATAGCAATTGCTATGGCCTCGTTACCTGACATTCTTTCTTTTATACTCATTAATTTTTCCTCCCAAACTATTCTTTCACAAGTTCTATTGCGTCGAATGGACACACTTCATAACATATTCCGCAACCTTTGCAGTGGTCGTAGTCAAATTCTCCTCTTTTTCCGTCTGTAACAGGAATTGAAGAATCAGGACAAACAGGTGCACACAATAAACATTGTTTACATTTATCAACTATAAATACAGGTCTTCTTGATCTCCAGTCCCCTGTTTTGAAATATTTTGCTGAACCTGCTTCATATACTATTCCACCAGGTGTTATATCTTTCCAAGACATAGTTTCTTCTATTTTTACTCCGTGTTTATTCTTCATTCTATTCTTTCACCTCTTTCATAGAACGCACTAAGGCTTCCATATTTCCTTTAAGCACTTCAGGTTTGCTTGCAAATTTGTGTTTAAATGATCCCTCCATTGAAGACAGGAACAGTTGTTCATCAATAACTCCGCTCACTTTAACGATTGCACCTAACATTGGAGTATTAGGGAAATTTTTTCCAAGACACTCTTCTGAAATTTTTCTTGCGTCGCAAGTGTAAACTCTTCCTTCATAACCTTTTAAAAGAGGTCTTAATTCAGCAGGAGTTTTTGCACTGTTGATTATAATAGCTCCGTCTTTTTTCAATCCTTTTGTTACATCAACACTTGCAAGAAGTGTTTCATCTACTACCACTACGAAATTTGGCTCATAAATGTTAGAGTGTACTCTCACTCTTTCTTTTGAAATACGGTTGTAAGCAGTTATAGGAGCACCCATTCTTTCAGGCCCGTATTCAGGGAATCCCTGTACATACATTCCTGTGTTGAAAGCAGAATCTGCTAAAAGAAGTGATGCTGTCTTAGCTCCTTGTCAATCAGCGAAAACTCCTTGCCAGTCCACTCCACCTTGCCATCTAATCTCTACTACATCTTTCATCCTTTTTTCTCCTTTTTCTCATTTTCTATGTGAAACCGCCGGTCTGTAAGAAGCCCGATGCTTTTTACCGCCCCGACGATATTCTGAGCTTATTTTTGACTTTTTCTTACTTCATATAAATATCTGTAAATTGTAGGTTCTGATATTTTAAGAGCTTCGGAAACTTCTGAAATTCCTCCCCGAAGATTAAATATCCCTTTGTCATTAAGTTTTTTAATTACATCTATTTTTTCATCTTTATTCAATCTCTGCCAGTCATATCCGTTATTTGAAATATAATTTGAAAGAGAAGTGTTTATCATTTCTTTTACTGACTTGGGAAAATCTGCAATCATTTTTGATTTTTCAATTTTGTTTTCATCAAGCCCAAAATATGCCAGACTTTCAAGTTCTTTGCTCATAGAAAGATATTTTGTAATATCTATATTTACACACAACATACCTATAAGATTTTCTTTTTCATCTTTTATAAATAAAGTGGAAGACCTTAAAATTTTTCCTCCTGTAACCCCTTTATAATTAGTTATAAAATTTTCTTTTTCATATATTCTGCTTTCAAGCAGATTAAGACCAAACTCCGTCATAGGTGCTCCGTCACTTCTTCCGCTTATATAACTGTTGTATATTTTTACTCCCGAATGTTCAAAATCTCTCAAATCATGAAGCACAACTTCAACATTGCTTCCAAAGCATCTGGAAATAAACTCTCCCACGACTTTATATTGTTCAAAAATTCGTTCTATTTTAGTCATATACTACCTCTTTTTGAAAATTTATAACCAATACCACAATATAAGAATACCTCAAAACATTATATTTTGTCAATAATTTTTTTATCACATTGAAAAATTTTTTATCAAACATATAATAAATATTAAAAAATTTATATGTTCCTATATTTTATGTATAATCTCTTTTTTGCTTTTTGTCAATTTAATTCTTTATTAATATCTTTAAAGAGAAAAACGGCACAAAACTAATTGTACCGTTTTTCAAAATTTTTAGGGAAGTCTGCCAAGAATAAAGTTATGGGAAAGTATAAACTCTTGGCAGAACAAAGTTATATGATAATTTTCGTCGATGCAGGAGATGAG
>UQXM01000053.1 GCA_900545035.1 uncultured Fusobacterium sp.
ACACAAATTTATCAAAAAACTCTCATAGAAATAGCATATATAATAGGAAGTAATTTGATTAAAAATTATAAATAAAAAGAGCTGTTGTATTTATTTTTACAACAGCCCCTCTATAATTTTATATTTATTTTACTATTATCTCATCTAAAGCTCTTTCAATATATTTTTTTATAGTATAAAGATATAATACTTTAGATTTTTCTTTCATAGTAAGCAGAAAGTTCTCGGAAACTTTTGCCTCTTCTGAACAAAGTTTAAGAGCCTTTTCCTCAACCTTTAATTTTTCGTAATCATCAAGTTTTTCAAATTCAATAAGAACATCTCTTGGGATTCCTACTTCATCTTTTAAATCTTTCATAGCATTTGTAAGAGGTTTAGTTTTTATTCCCTTTCTTGCCTGCTTGATTTTCTTTTTACTTATGATTGTTTTTTCTTTTACTTCATTTCCTCCGAACAGTGTCAGATTCTGTTTAGGAGCTTCAGATTTGTAAATATTTTTCAAAACTCCGTTTATATACTGAACTAATGTTGTTTTTATATTTTTGTTCAGATTTTTGTATATAATTTTCAATACTTCACAGGCAAGTTCTTCTCCGTCCTCATTAAAGATTTTTCTTATTTTTGTATCAGTTCTCTTATCCCATGCTCTTGATACATATATATTTCTTTTAGCTTTATGAATAAGAGAAACAATTTTTTCAGGCAAATCCTCATAAGTTTCCACTTTCTTTGTTCTGCTTAAAGATTTTCTCACAACCTTTGTTTTGCTCTCAGCTTCTTTTGGAGCAGGTTCAGAAATCTCTGCCTCCACAATTTCCGCCTCTTCTATATCAAGATAATCTATATCAGAGTCTGTGTCTATAACAGCCTCTTCATATTCTTTTTTGGCTTTTGAAGCTTTAGTCATTTTATTCTCGACAGCTTTGCTCTTATTTTCAAGGTAGCTTGACACATGACATTCTCCGTCTTTTTCAGGATTAAAGGCATAATTTATATAATAAGTATTTTCTTTTTTGTCCTCATCATACGAAAATTCTTTGATGTATCCAAGTTCCTGAAGAACTTCATAAGCTTTCAGCACTCTTTTAAGCACCTGCTTTGCACGGCTCAGAATATAAGTTTTCATTTCTCCGTTTTTGTTTGGTCTCTCTGTTTCCTGCTCCATTTTCAGCGGAATAATTGCTGCTAAAGTACGAAGATTTATTCTTCCCTCAAAAGTTTCAAATCTGATTTTGCTGATATATTTATAAATTCTTCCTGCAATAGGGTCTTTTGTCAAAATCTCCATAAGAGCTCTCGAATTATATTTTATATATCTTTTGTCTTTTATTTTTTTTCTGATATTTTTATTAAGAATAACTCTGTAATATACTTTTTTTCCTTTTTTCAATTTCTGATAAGTCAGAAGCTTAAATTCCTCATCTTCAAATTTGTATTTTCCGAATTTCGTGTGATTTGATACAATGAACTGATATTCTGTGCTTTTCAAATTTTTCAATGCCTGTTCAACTTTTGTGTAATAAGCTCTATTCATTTTATTTCCAAGGAAATTTACTATAAAATCGGAAATTTCAAATTCTATATATTCATCATCTTCATCAACATCAGCCTCTTTTTTGGCTTCATACATAGAAATAAGATAGTTGTATATCTTTTCTTCAAAAATTGACGGCTGATACACTTTGTCGTTGTTGTCTTTGGCAACAAGTGTACAGTACATTGTTACTCCCAGATCCTCAAAAGAATACTGAAAGTTTATTCTCTTATTCTGCTTCTGTGGTGTAAAAAAAGGAAAAACTATCATTTCAATGGGGATATTTATAATATTTCCCGGCAGATTAAGAAAGTTTCCCGTTTCCTTAATCACAACTTCCCGAACTTCTATGTCAGGAAGACTGCTCAGCTTCATATCCATTTTCTGAATATCTTCGCTCAGCGATCCTGAAGAAATTATATTAATGCTTTCAAATACATCATTTTTTTCTTTATTTTCTTCACTCATAGCATTCTCCCTTTAAAATTTCTATATGTATATACTCAATAATAATCTTGGAAATATATTATAATGTGAAATCCAATTAAATACAAGTTATTTTTATTTTTTATAATATTATCTATTTTTTATCTGTATATGGTCAATAATAATTTAATGTATCTGTTAATTTTTTTATATTTAAATCCTTATTTTTCAAGGTTAAATCTCTGTAAATTTTAGATTTTTTCATTGTATATTTATATTTTTCTTTTCTCGCAATACCTTATTTTTCAAGGAAAATAAAATTTTATTTTTATGCTTACTGTCAATAATAAATATCTGAATATGAAAAACTCTTGAAAATTCAGAGATATTTTTCAACCAAAAAACTTTTTCTAAATTTTTTTCTTTTATTTTCAACGAAAAAATAAAATCCTTATATATGTATATGCTCATTAATAATAATGATACTCTATAAACCTTTTATTTTCAAGGGAGATTTTTTTTCTTATCGGATATTCTTCAAAAGAATCAACAGTTTTAAATGTGTATATACTCAATAATATTTTTTAAAAAAAATAAATTCAGAATTTTCAACAGATATCTTCCGGAGCAAAAAAAATATTCCTGTAAAATCAACAGTTTTTATTATGTATATGCTCAATAATATTTTTTTTTTAAAAGTTTTATTTTTCAATATATTTCTTAAAAAAATTCTCTGACTTGCTCTGCACATTAAACAATATACAAAATAACATAATACAACTGCAGAAAATCTTGTTGTTGTTTTTTATTTTTTTGATATTTTTTTAAGAATATCATAATATATACTTGACAAAATTCGAATAATCTTCTAAAATATTTATCTGTAATGTAGAATATTTTAGGAGGTGAAATTTAAGAATGGCAAAAGCAATAGGAACATACCAACCAAATACTAGAAAATATAAAAAAGACCACGGTTTCAGAGCTAGAATGAAAACTAAAGGTGGAAGACAAGTATTAAAAAGAAGAAGAGCAAGAGGAAGAAAAAAATTATCAGCATAAAACCCGGTGTTATAACTCACCGGGTTTTTTGAAAAATATGAGGATCATAAGAGGACAGTAATGGAAAAATTAGTGAAGAACGAACAATTTCAAAAAGTATATAATTTTGGAAAAAAATCATACGGTTACTACTCTCTTATTTTTTTTGCAAAGAATAATTTGGAATATAACAGATGCGGATTTGTGGCAAGTAAAAAAATAGGAAACGCTGTTTGCAGAAACAGAATCAAAAGACTTATGAGAGAATGTTACAGATGTAACGAGGAAAATATTAAAATAGGATACGATCTTATTTTTGTGGGTAAGAAAAATGCAGGAGAAAAATTTAAAGAATTAAAATATCAGGAGATTGAAAATGATATTAGAAAGGTTCTTAAAAAGTCAGGTCTTATGCGTTAAATACATAATAAAATGTATTGAATTTGTTTTGAAAAAAATTATTTTGTTATTAATAAAATTTTATCAGGTCTGTATATCCCCTTTTTTAGGAAAGAACTGTCGATTTTATCCTACTTGTTCAGCATATACCTATGAAGCTGTGGAAATTCATGGTATAATAAAGGGTGTTTATCTGGGCGTGAAAAGAATAATAAAATGCCACCCATATAACAAAGGAGGGTATGATCCTGTACCCCCGAAAAAACCTAAACAAAAAAATAACTAAAGAGGAGAGAAAAGAAGAGAATGAGTTTTTTATACGATATTTTTGAAAAAGTATTAATGGCTATTTATGGAATGACAGGAAATTTTGGATTATCAATTATTATTCTTACTATATTGATTAAGATAGTTCTGCTTCCTTTAACACTGAAACAGGATAAATCTATGAAGGAAATGAAAAATCTTCAGCCTAAGATAGATGCTTTAAGAGAAAAATACGGAAACGACAAACAATTATTAAACCAGAAAACAATGGAACTTTACAAAGAACATAATGTAAATCCTGCAGGAGGATGTCTGCCTCTTTTGGTACAGCTTCCAATATTATGGGCACTTTTTGGCGTGCTTAGAAAAGAAGGAGTTGTTCCTGACGAAACATTCTTATGGTTATCCCTTGGAACACCGGATCCATACTTTGTATTCCCTGTGCTTAACGGAGCAGTAGCATTTATTCAGCAGAAACTTATGGGTACAAACAACAACCCTCAAATGAAAAATATGATGTATATGTTCCCAATTATGATGATATTTATTTCTTACAAAATGCCGGGAGGATTACAGCTTTACTGGCTGACATCATCACTTGCAGGAGTTATCCAGCAGTATTTTGTAATGAACAGAGGAGAGTAGATTTTTATGACAACAGATATCATAGAAGTAAAAGCTATGTCAGCTGACGAAGCCAAAAAAAGAGCGGTAAGAGTTCTTGGTATTGAAGCTGAACAGATATTAAAAGTAACAGAAAAAGTAAAAAGCAGATCATTCTTTGGATTTTTTGCAAAAGAAGGTCTGTATGAAGTGGAATACACAGAAGAAAAGAAAGAGGCTGTAACAGAAAAGCCTAAATATATTGCAAGAGATTTGAGAAAAGAAAGAGCTGAAAAAGCTGCTGCAGAAAGAGAGAAAAAAACTGTCAAAGAAGTAAAAGAGGCAAAAGAAACAAAACAGGAGAAATCTTTTGAAAAAGCCGAAAAGCCTTTTGTTCATAAAGAAAAACCTGTATCAAAAGAAATGCCTAAAAAAGAACTTGTAAAGAAAGAATTGGTAAGGGACAAAAAAGATATTCCCGCCGACCCTGAAAAAGTAACAGAGATAATAGACAAAACAAAAGAGCTTCTTAACAATATGGGTCTTAATCTGGATGCAGAATTTGTAAGAATGGACGGAAAAAATTATATTATCAATCTTTCTGGTGAAGATAAAGGAATAATCATAGGTAAAAAAGGAAAAACACTTAACAGCTTTGAATATCTTTTAAACTCACTTATAAAAGATGCAAGAGTTGATATAGATGTGGAAGGATTTAAAGAAAAGAGAACTGACACACTTGTTGAGCTTGCAAACAAAATGGCTATGAAAGCTATCAAAACAAAGAGAGTGGTAAGACTTAATCCTATGCCTCCGAGAGAGAGAAAAATAATTCACGAGATTATCAATCAATACCCTGAACTTGATACTTTCAGTGAGGGAAGAGATCCAAAAAGATATATTGTCATCAAAAGAAAGATGAGATAGTTATATAAACAATAATAAAATTTGAAAACGAGGTGATGTATGAATGTTTGATACAATCGCCGCCATATCAACTCCTAGAGGAGAGGGAGGAATAGGTATAGTAAGACTTTCCGGAAAAGAGAGCCTGTCTATACTGTGTGAAATATTTAAACCAAAATCTAGAAGAAATGTGTCTGAACTTAAAAGCTATACAATAACTTACGGTCATATTTACGACGGAGAAAAAATTGTGGACGAAGTTTTGGTGTCTGTTATGAAAGGACCTCATACATATACAAGAGAGGACATAGTTGAGATTAATTGTCATGGTGGATATATTATTACAGAAAAAGTGTTGGAACTGGTGCTGAAAAAAGGTGCTAAACTGGCAGAGCCGGGAGAATTTACAAGGAGAGCTTTCCTAAACGGAAGACTTGACTTAACTCAGGCTGAATCAGTTATAGATATAATACACGGAAAAACAGAAAAAAGCATAACTCTTTCTCTTAATCAGCTGAGAGGAGATTTAAAAGAACAGATAACTGTTTTGAAAAAACTGCTTCTTGATGTTGCAGCCCATGTAAATGTAGTTCTTGACTATCCGGAGGAGGGAATAGATGAGCCTCTTCCTGCAAATTTAAGAGGAAATCTTGAAACTGTTATAGCTGAAACTTCCAAGCTTATTGCTTCTTACGATAAAGGAAAGATGATAAAAGAGGGAGTTAAAACAGCCATAGTGGGAAAACCGAATGTAGGTAAATCAAGCCTGTTAAACTCTGTACTTAGAGAGGAAAGAGCAATCGTTACAAGAATTGCGGGAACAACAAGAGATACAATAGAGGAGATAGTAAATATAAAAGGTATCCCTCTGGTAATGATAGATACAGCAGGAATAAGAGAAACTGATGATGAAGTAGAAAATATAGGTGTACAGAAGTCAAAATCACTTATAAAAAATGCAGACCTTGTGCTTTTTGTTCTTGATGCTTCAAGAGAACTTGCCCCTGAAGATATTGAGATTTATAATACAATAGAGAGCGATAAAGTAATCGGTATTCTTAACAAAATAGATATTGAGAGAAAAATTAATATCGAACAGTTTACAAAGGTTAAGAAATGGATAGAAATATCTGCTCTTGAAAAAATCGGAATAGAAGACCTTGAAGACGAGATTTATGAATATGTGGTATCGGGACAGGTGGAGGACAGCTCTGAAAAACTTGTTATCACAAATGTAAGACATAAATCAGCACTTGAAAAAACTAAAAAATCAGTTGAAAATATATTGGAAACAATAGATATGGGATATCCTATGGATTTGATTGCCGTAGACCTTAACGAAGCTCTGGATTCGCTTTCTGAGGTTACAGGGGAGATATCAAACGAAGATTTGTTAGACCATATTTTCAGTAATTTCTGCGTTGGTAAATAAGGAAAAATAAAAAATAAAATTCTCGAAACTAAATTTGGGAATTTTATTTTTTATTTATTTTGAGAAAAAGTGAAAAAGATATTTTATTAGTGTATATAGACAGAAATAAATTGTAAACATTAAAAATTTCTGCGTAATTTATGCAGCGAAACAGAATAGAGGAAATTTGACTGTCTGAACGAAGTGAGTTCGTCGATGCAGGAGGCTGAGAGTTTGATAAAACTCTCAACGACTAGCAGAGCCGACGAACACAGAAATTTTATTTATTAAATTTCTGCGTTTGTTCCTCAATTCAAATAGAGCAATATAAATAGTACGATATTTTTTAGTGAAACAATTTATTTCTTGTTATTACACATATGTATATAATCATTAATAAAATTATTCGTTTTGTAATTAAAATTATAAAGAAGGAGAAAAAATGAACTATATATATGATGTAGTTGTTGTGGGAGGGGGACACGGAGGTTGCGAAGCTTCTCTTGCATCAGCAAGACTTGGAAGAAAAACTCTGCTTATTACAATGTCCCTTGATTCTATTGCTATGATGTCATGCAACCCCTCAATAGGAGGTCCGGGAAAAAGCAACCTTGTTGCAGAAATGGATATCCTTGGGGGAGAGATGGGAGCTCATACAGACAGATACAATCTTCAGCTGAAAGACCTTAACACGAGCAAAGGTCCTGCTGCAAGAATTACAAGAGGACAGGCAGACAAATATCTTTACAGAACAAAAATGAAAGAGCTTCTTGAAAGAACAGAAAATCTTGATATTCTTCAGGACTGTGTTGAAGAAATTATTACTGATGATAAGAATGTTATAACAGGAGTAAAAACAGCACTTGGAATAGAAGTAAAAGCTTCTGCCGTCGTTCTTACAACAGGAACTTTCCTGAAAGGAAGAATAGTAATAGGAGATGTAAAATATACAGCAGGAAGACAAGGAGAAAATTCTGCCGAAAAACTTTCGGACAGTTTGAGAGAACATGGAATACATATAGAAAGATATCAGACTGCAACTCCTCCAAGAGTTGATATGAGAACGGTGGATTTTTCCAAAACAGAGGAGCTTCACGGGGAAAAGCACCCAAGATATTTTTCAATTTTCACTGAAAAAGAGGAAAACAGTGTAGTTCCAACTTGGCTTACTCACACAACAGAGGAAACAATAAAGGTTGTTAAAGAGCTTTTAAAATATTCCCCTATTGTTTCGGGAATAATAGAAACTCACGGGCCTAGACACTGCCCGTCTTTAGACAGAAAAGTATTGAACTTTCCTGACAAAACAAATCACCAGATATTTTTGGAGTTGGAATCAAGACAGTCAAACGAACTGTATATAAACGGACTTACAACAGCAATGCCTCCGTTTGTGCAGGATGCAATGCTTAAAACAATAGCGGGACTTGAAAATGCCAAAATTGTGAGATACGGTTATGCTGTGGAATATGATTATGCTCCTGCATATCAGCTGTACCCAAGCCTTGAAAGCAAAATAGTTGAGGGGCTGTTTATGGGAGGACAGATAAACGGAACATCAGGTTATGAAGAAGCAGCTTCTCAAGGATTTATTGCCGGAGTAAATGCTGCCAGAAAAACAATGGGAAAAGCTCCTGTGATAATTGACAGAAGTGAGGGATATATCGGTGTAATGATAGATGATATCATTCATAAAAGAACTCCCGAGCCTTACAGAGCACTTCCTTCCCGTTCTGAATACAGACTTACTCTCAGATTTGACAACGGATTTATGAGACTTCTTGATAAAGCTGAAGAGATAGGAATTATTTCTCCTGAAAAAATAGCATATCTGAAAGAAGCAAAGGCAAATGTGGAAAAAGAAACAGCTGTATTAAAAGAACTTAAAGTGCCGATGAAAAAAGCTAACGAAATTCTTGAAAAATATGGCTGCGAACAAAGACTTACAAAGGGAACAACAGCAAACGAAGTGCTGAAATTCAAAGAGATAACTTATGAAAATCTGGCAGAGGAACTGGGAATAGACATTTCAGGATATCCTAAATTTGTAACAAGTCAGATAGAAACTATAACAAAATATGATATATTTATAAAAAGAGAAAACGAACAGATTGAAAAATTTAAAAAACTTGAGGGTATTATGATACCGAAAGATTTTGATTTCACTTCTGTAAAAGGAATTTCCAATATTGCAAAAGCAGGACTTTGTGATGTAAAACCTGTTTCAATAGGAGAAGCCAGCAGAATAAGCGGAGTAACAGGAAACGATATTGCTCTTCTTCTTGCAACTATAAGGGAAATGGAAAAGAAAAACTAAAATTATTATTGAGCATATACATATAAAAAGGGCTGCTGCATTTACAATTTTATAAATGCAGCAGCTCATTTTACTTTATATTAACGAAAAATTTTCTTTCTTACATAAAAATATCCTAAAATCAGAACAGCTCCCGATATTGTCCATGAAAGCGGGTAAGACATATAAAGAACCGAAAGTGTGTGATGATTTTTAAATACTGTGAATATCCACACAATACGGAATACACAAGCTCCAAGCAGACATACCAAAGTCGGCAGAAGAGAAAATCCCAATCCTCTCAGACACGATACTGTAACATCCATTACACCACACAACGAATAACTTATTCCCACTATTCCCAGACGAATGAGTCCGTATGAAATTGCTTCTTCGTTGGAAACGCAGATTTTTAAAATATTCTCTCCAAAAAGATAAACAATTATTCCGAGAACAGCTCCTGCCGCAACGGTGCTTAAAACAGAATAAAGAACGATAAAATCAATTCTTCTGTATTTTCTTGCTCCCAAATTCTGACTTGTGAAATTCATTGATGTCTGACACAAAGCATTTGTTGATGTGTAAATAAATCCTTCTATTGTAACAGAAGCTGTATTTCCTGCTATTACCATATACCCGAATGAATTTACGGAAGATTGAATAAGCACATTTGAAATATTGAAAAGTACTCCCTGTGCCCCTGCCGGAAGTCCGATTTTTACAATTTCAATCAGACATTTTCTGTGAATTTTTATTTTTCTTAAATCAAGATGAAGCATTCCCTCTGATTTTACAAGAATTCTTATCACAAAATAGGCAGATATTGTTTCGGAAACAATGGTTGCCGCAGCAACTCCGACAACTCCCAGATTAAAAACAATTACAAGAATAAGATTGAGAATAATATTTACGATTCCTGCTCCCATAAGAATATAAAGAGGGCGTTTTGTATCTCCCGCAGCTCTCAATACAGATGAGCCGAAATTGTATAAAAGTATTGTGGGCATTCCCAGAAAATAGATGTGCATATAAAGAGCTGAAAGGTCGATAATATTTTCAGGTGTTCCCATTATTCTGAGAAGAGGTTTTGCAAGAATAAGCCCTGCTCCCAACATAACTCCCCCGGAGATAAGAGCCACAGCAATGGAAGTTCTTATGCTGTTTCTTGTATTGATTTTGTTTCCTGCACCGTAATTTCTGGCAACTACAACTCCTGCCCCCATTGAAAGCCCTATTACAAGATTAAGAAGCAGATTTACCAGTGAAGTGGTAGACCCAACAGCTGCAAGAGCCTTTTCTCCCGAAAATTTTCCTACTACAACAGTATCGGCAGCGTTGAATAAAAGCTGTAAAATACAGGTTAAAATCAAAGGAACAGTAAAAGCAGCCATGTTTTTAAACAATGGACCGTTACACATATCTATTCGATAATTTTTCATATTTTCCCCCCTGCACAAAATCCAATATTTTGAATTAAAACTTTTCAACTAAACAGGTTTGCTGTTCAATTGAAATTATATCATTGATTTATAAAAAAATCTATGATATAGTCAAAGTACGAATAAAGGCTTTCTCAGAAAAGGGAAACAACGACAAATGGAAAAGACAAGGACATGCCAAATCAACACCTTGTCTTTTTTATTTTTCAAAAAATAAAAAAAGGTTATTGGCGAGATAACCTTTTTTTATTAAGATTAATATTCTATAATTTCGGTAACTATATTATATATCATTTTTCTTTATCTTTCAAGGAATTTTAATTTTAGGGAAGAAGGTAGCCAACCTTCAACCCCTTTTGTAATACCTTAGATGTATTTCCTGCTTTTACATATTGAATAAGAGTGAAAGAATTGCTTCCACAACAATTATTTTTGTAATTGCTGTAAAAAGTATAATAAGTATAAATACAATCAATATGTTTTTTCCGAAATTTTTCATAGAATTTAACCTTAATAAGAAGCACTCGGTAAAGCAGAAACCTTTAGTGTTAAAATTATTATATCACTTTTTTTATTTATTTGAATTGATTTTTACAAAATAGTTTTTCCAAATATCTAAAAGCTATGTTATAATTAAAGTACAAACAATAGTTTTTTCGTAGAATGAAAAAATGACAAATGAAAAAGACAAGGACACACCAAATCAACACCTTGTCTTTTTTATTTTTCAAAAAATAAAAAAAGGTTATTTTTTAAATAACCTTATGTCAGTTTCTTAAAAACGGAAGCAGTCCTTCTGTAATTATTAATTTTCTTCTGCCG
>UQXM01000054.1 GCA_900545035.1 uncultured Fusobacterium sp.
CCTGTGGGGAAACCTCCTCCTCCTCTTCCGCGAAGTCCTGAATTTTTAACAATTTCTATAACCTCTTCAGAACTCATTTCAGTTAAAACTTTTTTCAAAGCTTTGTATCCATCGTGTGCAATATAGTCGTTAATATCTTCAGGATTTATAACCCCACAGTTTTTCAAAGCTATTCTTGTTTGTTTTTGATAAAACTGCATATCTTTTCCGTCATGTATTCTTTCTTTTGTACGAGGATCAACAAAAAGCAGTCTTTCTACAATTTTTCCATTTATAATATGGCTTTCAATGATTTCTCCGGCATCATCAGGAGAAACTTCTATATAAAAAGTATTCTCAGGAAGAATTTTTACAATAGGACCTTTTTCACAGAAACCGAAACAGCCGGTCTTTTTTATTGTAACTTCTTTATCAAGGCCGTGAAATGAAACGGCTGATTTAAGATTAGATATTATCTGTTCGCTCTTAGAAGAAAGACATCCTGTTCCTCCGCATACTAAAATCTCTTTAATCATATGCTTCCTCCTTTGTTTCAGCTTCGTCTTTTTCGATATATTCTAAAATAATATCTTTGATATTTTTTGTTTTATCTTTTCCGTATACTTCTTTTCCTATCATAACCACAGGAGCAAGTCCACAAGCACCTACACATCTTAAACAGTCAAGGGAAAACATTCCGTTTACAGTAGTTTCTCCTACTTCTATTTTTAATAAATCTTTAATATCATTGAGAACTTTTTCAGCTCCTCTTACATAACAGGCTGTTCCCATACAAACAGAAATTGGATATTTTCCTTTTGGTATCATTGTAAAAAAATGATAAAAGCTTACAACTCCATAAACTTTTGAAATAGGAATATCTAATTTTTCAGCGACAAATTCTTGTACTTCTGAAGGCAGATATCCAAAAATATCCTGTGCTTTATGAAGAACACTTATAAGGTTTCCTTGTTTTTCAGGCAAGGCATTGATGAAGTCTTCCAATTTTTTAAAACATTCTTTTTTTAAAATATTTTCGCACTGCATAAATCCCTCCTTAAACTTAAAAATAAAATACCATAAACAACTATTTATTAAAAAATTATACCATAATAGATTTATAAGTACAATAAATATAAAAAATGTTTTGAAATAAGATTTTAAAATAAAAATGAATTAAAAATTTTTTTGTGATGAATTAAAAAAATATTTTTTGACAAAAGGTATGAAAAAATCTGTTCTGCAGCAAAAAAATTTTTAAAAAGCAGATGAAAAATTCTTTTAAAGAACAAAAAAGATATTTACAAATCATAAAGATGGAGGTATACTGTTATCAAGATATAAACATCCTATGTTATACAAAGGATGAAAAAAGAAAATAATTTTATAAAGAAATGAAAAATAGGGGGGTAAAAATGAAAGTAGCATTGGTTTACACAAGTACAACACCTGAACTTATTCAACTGGTAAATGAGGAGGTAGGAAAAGTTCTTCCTAAAGAAACAGAGATTTTAACTTATCAAGATCCTTCAATTCTTGCAGATGTAAGAGAAGCAGGATATGTAACACCTGCACCGGCAGCCCGTCTTATCTCAATGTATATGGATGCTGTAAGCAAAGGAGCGGATGCAGTATTAAACCTTTGTTCATCAGTGGGAGAAGTTGCGGATGCAGTCCAAGGAGTAGCAAAATATATAGGAATTCCTATTGTAAGAATAGATGAAGAAATGTGCAGAGAGGCAGTTAGAAACGGAAAAACAATAGCTGTTATGGCAACACTTCCAACAACTCTTGAACCTACA
Organism: uncultured Fusobacterium sp.; assembly: GCA_900545035.1. GTDB lineage: Bacteria > Fusobacteriota > Fusobacteriia > Fusobacteriales > Fusobacteriaceae > Fusobacterium_B. The sequence continues at coordinate 1,782 of UQXM01000054.1, forward strand.
AAAAATACTGTAAAAAGAGTTGCAAGAGAAATGAATAAACATGTTGAGATAGTTGATGTCCTTGTTGACGGAGCTTTTGGACTTGACCAAAATCAATTTAAAGCACTTATGACAGAATATGCAGGAAAAGTTGCAGATAAAGCAGATGTAATTTTATTTGCTCAGGGTTCAATGGCATATTGCGAACAATATATTGCAGATAAATATGGTAAAATGGTTGTGTCAAGTCCAAGATTTGGGGCAAAAGCATTGAGAGATGCTTTAATTGCGAAAGGACTTATAAAATAAATCAAGAAAACAGGAGGAAATAGATATGTTTAAATCAAAATTAACAAAGATTTTCTCATTGGCAGCAGCAGGTGTAATGATTTTTACGCTGACAGGATGCGGAAACTCTGCTGAAAAAGACGGACAGATAATAATTCGTATGACACATACGCAACAGCCTGAATCAATCAGTGATTTAACAGCAAAAGAATTTAAAAAATATGTGGCAGAAAAATCAGATGGAAGAATAAGAGTGGAAATATATCAAAACTGCGGACTTTCAGGAGGGGATCTTACAAAAGCGATTGAACTTGTTCAAGCAGGAAATATTGATATTCATGCTTGTGCACCAGCGAATATAGCAAACTATGATCCAAGATTTTATGCTTTCTGGCTTCCGTTCCTGTTTGATTCAACAGATGACCTTGTAAAATTTGTAAACAGCGACAAAGCAAAAGCAGAAATTAATAAATGGTGTAATTATCTTGAAATGACAATGCTTGGAATAAATAATGCAGGTTCAAGACAAATATCAAGCAATAAGGAAATTCATTCTCCTGAAGATTTAAAAGGAATGAATATTCGTGTTCCCGGAGCAAATGTATTTATTGACTTATATAGAGATTATTTTAAAGCAAATCCGACAGCTATGGATTTCTCAGAAGTTTATACATCTTTACAGCAAGGAACAATTGACGGACAAGAAAATCCTATAGCAGTATTTGATTCTTCCAAATTTGCTGAAGTTCAGTCAGATGTGCTTCTGTGGGATGGTGTTCGTGATACAAATATCTGGATAATCAGTAATAAAACTTTACAAAGACTTACTCCTGAAGATGCAGAAATTATAAAATCATGTGCTTCACAAGCTCTTCAATGGGGTAATGATTATTTAGCAGCGAATGAATCTTCAATTATTGATAGGCTGGAAAAGAACGGAACTAAATTTACAAGACTTACTGATGAAGAAAGAAACGAATTTAAAAAAGCTTGTGCAGGAATATTCGACCAATATGTAAATGTTGTAGGACAGGATGTAATTGATTTGTTTCAGGGAAAATAGTTGAAGGGGGATATTAATATGAGTAAATCACAAGGATTTTTAAAAGATTTTTGGGACAATTTTGAAGAATATCTGTGTTCTGTAGCTCTTGTGGTAATGGCAGTAGTAACATTTATGAATGTATTTTCTCGTAAAATAACATGGTTTAATATGTCATTCAGCCAGGAACTTGTTACAACGATGTTTGTCTGGGTATGTTGTTTGGCAGCAGCAAGTGCTTTTAAAACAGATTCTCATATGGGATTTGCATATATAACTGATAAATTCAGAGGAAATACAAGAACAATACATGCTTGGGCTCGTCTTATTGTGTGTTGTGCAAACTATGGAATCTGGACAATTTGGGGAACTGTAATGGTATACAGACAATATAAATACGGACTTCTTACAGGAGTTTTGGAAATGCCGAGCTGGCTTATTGGTCTTGCAATTCCTTTGTCAGCAGTATTTTCAATAATAAGAATGATTCAATGTGAAGCAGTTCTTAGAAAAAATCCTGAAGAGCAGGAAAAAAGAAGGGGGTAGAGAAAAATGTCAGCAGCAATATTATTTATATCATTAGCAGTATTTATTTTCTTAAATATCCCGATTTCTATATCTTTGGGATTATCAAGTGCTTTGACACTTATAGCAACAGGTTCTCCTCTTGGAGTAATACCTTCAATGATGCAGGCAACAGTTCAAAAATTTTCACTTTTAACAATTCCTCTGTTTGTTCTTGCAGGAGTGTTGATGGATAAAGGAGGAATATCAAAAAGACTTATTAATCTTGCTGACAGTATGATGGGGCCTGTACATGGGGGACTTGGATATGTTGCAGTTATATGTGCTTTGTTCTTTGCTGCAATATCGGGTTCAGGAACAGCAACAGTTGCGGCTATGGGGTCAATTCTTATACCTGCAATGGTAAAACAAGGTTATGATACAGGATTTTCAAGTGCATTGTCAGCAATATCAGGTTCACTTGGAACAGTAATACCTCCAAGTATAACATTTATTATTTATGGAATGATTACAGGAGAATCAATCAGCGATTTGTTTTTATCAGGGATTGTTCCTGGACTTATATTTGCATTAATGCTTTGTATCACTGTATACATTTATTCTAAGAAAAACGGCTGGAAAGGAGATAAACCAAAAGCAAGCGGAAAAGAGATAATGAAAATATTTTGGGGAACTCTGCCTGGATTTTTAAGCCCTGTTATAGTTCTTGGAGGAATTTATTCAGGATATTTTACTCCGACAGAAGCGGCAGCAGTTGCAGTTATATACAGTTATATTGTAGGAAAATTTGTTTATAAAGAGCTTGATTTTGAAGCATTAAAAGAAACACTTTTCAGTACAGCAAAAACAACAGGAATAATTCTTTTGATTATAATGAATGCAGGAATTTTTTCTTGGATTTTAACTCAGCAGGGAATAGCTACTCAACTTACAGAGCTTGCAATAGGATTTACAGATAATAAATATGTAATGCTTATAATTATAAATATTGTATTTTTAATGGCAGGATGTGTAATGGACAATACAAGTGCATTATATATAATTGTACCAATTATACTTCCGATAGCAAGAGCTTTAGATATTAATCTTGTGCATCTTGGAGTTATTCTTGTTCTTAATTTATCAATTGGACAGGTTACACCTCCTGTTGGACCAAACCTATATGTTGCGGCTGATATAGGTAAAGTCAAATTCGAGGAAATTTGTCGTAAAATGGTACCATTATTACTAATGTCTTTGGTAGCACTGTTTATAATAACATTTGTGCCTTGGCTGACAACATGTTTAATATAATATTATTTGCACAGAAATCTAATTTGTTGTATACTGAAACATAGGACATAGGATATTATAAAGAGGAGTAAATAAAAAAAATGACAAAAAACAAATTTATGTCTGTTTCATTGGCTAACAAATCAGTGGTGGAGCGTATAACAGATCAGATAACAAATGCAATCATAAACGGGGAATTAAAACCGGGTGATAAAATTCCCACAGAAATTGAACTTTGTGAAAATTTTGGGGTTGGAAGAAATTCGGTTCGTGAAGCCATAAAGATTTTGGAAGCTTACGGAGTTTTGGAAATAAAACGGGCAGATGGAACATATATCCGTCAGGATTATGATGATAAAATGCTTTATCCTATATTATATGGAATTATTTTGCAACAGGATTCTAAAGATCAGATAGTAGAGCTGAGAAAAGTGATAGATGTGGGAATTTTTCAGGAAGCTATGAATAGAATGACAAATAAAGATTTAAAAGCTCTTGATGATGAACTTGCCAGAATGGAAGAAGAGATATATGGAGAGAATGCTTCTTCAGCGGAAATATTTGAAAGAGATGTTGAGTTTCACAGAATAATAGTGGGGATGCTTAACAATCGCCTTCTTGAAAGTATAGGATATTATGTTGATAAAATTACCAGACAGAGCCGTTTGGAAACAATAGAGTATATTATGAAAAATAACTGCCAAAAAGATTTCATAGAGCTTCATGAAGATATAATAAATATGTTCAGAGAAAAACAGTCAAGCAGAATAAATGAAGTGATAGATAAACATTATAAGTATTGGGAAAAATAAAATAAGCCGCAAAAAAGCGGCCTGGAAAACGGGCTTTTGGAGAGAAAGTCCGTTTTCAATTTTATAAAGAAATAATTAGGAGAGTGTTAGTATGATATATAGAAAAAAGGCAGAAATGAAACCTGTTCCCATTAAAAATTGTATGGGAGGAGAGGGAACTGTAATGATGGAAAAACTTTTAAATGCACCGGAAGAAATGTTGGGAAAAGGTCGTGCTTATGTACGCCATACAATAAATCCCGGTGTAACAATAGGAATTCACTCTCACGAAAAAGAGATGGAAACAATGGTTGTTATATCAGGAAAAGCGATTCATACAATAAATGGGGAGATTCAGCATTTGGTAGCCGGAGATATAATTGGAGCAATGCCTGGAGATACTCACGGAATTGCTTGTGAGGGAAATGAACCTTTAGTAGTTATAGCACAGGTATTATATGAATAACAGAAATTAAAAATAAAGAACTTAGAATAAAATTTGGAGGAAAATAAAGATGAAAGATAATAAAGTATTAATTTCAGTAGCACCTGTTTCGGCAGCAGATACACATATAGATCCTAAAAAAATTGCAGCAGATGTAATTGCTTGTGCGAAAGCAGGAGCAGCAATGGTGCATCTTCATGTTCGTGATAACAACGGAAAACTTACACCTGATTTGGCAATTTTAAAAGAAACAGTTGAACTTATCAGAAAAGAATCTGATATTATAATTCAAGCTTCAACAGGAGGGGTATCAAATCTTACAATAGAAGAGAGATGTGCGCCTCTTTATTACGATGAAGTAGAAGCATGTTCATTGAATGTAGGGTCTACAAATTTAGGGAACTCTGTATACTGTAATCCTATTCCTGAAGTAAAATATTGTGTTGAAGAGATTATAAAAACAGGAAAAACTCCTGAAATAGAAGTGTTTGAGATAGGACATACTCATCAAGTGGCAGAACTTCGTAAAGAATTTAATATGAAATCACCTATTCTTTTCAGTGTCGTATTGGGACATCCAGGAGAAGCACCTGCAACACCAGAGGCTCTTATGACAATGGTAAATTTTATTCCAAAAGATACAATTTGGGGAATAACTCATGCTCACAGAAAAGATTTTGGAATTATAGCGGGAGCTTTGGGGCTTGGAGCAAAAACAGTTCGTATCGGTTTTGAAGATAGTAACTATTTAGACCCAAAAACTCAAGTAGACTGTAATGTTCCTCTGGTTGAAAAAGTTGTAAATCTTCTTCATGCAATGGATAAAGAACCAATGACACCTGCTGAAGCAAGAGAAATGTTGAATATAAAATAGGTGCAGGAGGGTAAAGTAAAGTGGCTGGAGAAAAAAAGTTAAAGATTGATATATTAGAATCATATAAACCTGTAAAAATAAGTGAGGAAGAATTGGATAAAATTCTTTTTTCTTTAATAAAAGAAAGCGGAAAGAAAATAATTGTTCTTGACGATGATCCGACAGGAGTTCAAACTGTTCATGATATTTCAGTATATACTGATTGGTCGGAGGAAAGTATCTATTCAGGATTTAATGAAGAAAATAGATTATTTTATATTCTTACAAATTCAAGAGGATTTACTGTGGAACAGACAACTAAATGCCATACAGAGATAATTGAGAGAGTAAACAAAATTTCTCAGGAAACAGGAAAAGAATATATGATAATCAGCAGAGGAGATTCAACTCTTAGAGGACATTATCCGCTTGAAACAGAACTTTTGAGAAAAGGTTTTGAAGCTGACGGGAAAAAACACATTGATGGAGAGATAATCTGTCCTTTTTTTAAAGAAGGAGGAAGATTTACAATAGACAATGTCCATTATGTAAAAACAGGAGATGAACTTGTTCCTGCAGGTCAGACAGAGTTTGCCAAAGATAAAACTTTTGGTTATGCATCGTCAAATCTATGTGAATACATAGAGGAAAAAACACAAGGAAAATACAAAGCACAAGATGTAACAATAATTTCTTTGGATGAACTTAGAAATGTAAAAATTGATGAAGTTACAGAAAAACTTTTAAAAGTAAATAATTTTGGAAAAATTGTTGTAAATGCTATTGATTATTGTGATTTAAAAGTATTTGCGATTGCTCTTTATAAAGCAATGAAACAGGGCAAAAATTATATGTTTCGTGTGGCAGCTGCAATAGTAAAAGTTGTGGGTGGAATTTCAGATAAACCTCTTCTTACCAGAAAAGATATGGTTATAAAAGAAACTTCCAATGGAGGAATAGTCGTTGTAGGTTCTCATACACAAAAAACAACAAGTCAGGTTGAAGAACTGAAAAAATTAAAAGATTTGATATTTATAGAATTTAATTCAGATCTTGTTCTTGATGAAAAAGCTTTTGAAAAAGAGATTACAGATACTCTTGCAAAAGAGGAAAAATTTATTGGTGAAGGAAAAACAGTAGTAGTTTATACAAAAAGAAAACTTCTTGTTGTAGAAAATGATACAAAAGAAGAGGCACTGATTCGTTCTGTAAAAATTTCTGATGCTGTTCAGTCTCTGGTGGGAAAACTTAACATTACTCCTGCTTTTGTAATTGCAAAAGGAGGAATAACTTCCAGCGATGTAGGAACAAAAGCTCTTCATGTAAAAAGAGCAAATGTTTTGGGTCAAATTCGTCCCGGAATTCCTGTATGGCAGACAGGAGAAGAGAGCAGATTTCCAATGACACCTTATATTATTTTTCCAGGAAATGTAGGAGAAATAACAACACTTAGAGAAGCTGTGGAAATTTTACTTGACAGGTAAGGAGGATTTAAGATGTCTTATAATTATAAAGATTTGGGACTTGTAAATACAAAGGAGATGTTTGAAAAAGCAAACAAAGAGGGATATGCTGTTCCTGCATTTAATTTTCATAATATGGAACAAGTGATGGCTATTGCAGAAGCTTGTGCAGAAACAGGTTCTCCTGTAATTCTACAATGTTCCAAAGAAGTAATGGAATATATGGGAACATATATGATGCCACTTCTTGTAAAAGGAGCTGTGGATTATATAAGAGCAATAGGTTCCGATATTCCCGTGGCTCTTAATCTTGATCATGGAAGAAGTTTGGAAGCTGTAAAAGAATGTATAGACTGCGGATTTTCTTCTGTCATGCTTGACGGTTCTCATTTTCCTTTTGAACAGAATATTGTTGAAACAAAAGAACTTGTAGAATTTGCTCATGCAAGAGGAATAAGTGTTGAAGCAGAACTTGGAGTAATTGCAGGAGTAGAAGAAGGAGTACAGTCAAACAAACATATTTATACAGATCCTAACAGTGTGGAGGAATTTGTAAAAAGAACAGGAGTTGATTCTTTGGCAATAGCAATAGGAACAGCTCATGGAGCTCATAAATTCAAACCTGGAGAAAAACCAAAACTAAAGTTGGATATCCTTGACGAAATAGAAAAAAGAATTCCTGGATTTCCGATAGTCCTTCATGGTTCGTCAGCAGTTCCTCAAAAATATGTTGAAATGATAAGAAAATATGGGGGGACAATAGAAGATGCAATTGGAATTCCAAATTCAGAGCTTAGAAAAGCTTCAATGACAGGTGTTGCAAAAATAAATGTAAGTACTGACGGAGCTTTGGCATTTACAGGAACCGTGAGAAAAGTTCTTGCTGAAAAATCAGGAGAATTTGATTTACGAAAATATTTAGGTCCTGCAAAAGAGGAAATGAAAAAATATTATATTACAAAAATAAAAGATGTTTTTGGTTCGGAAGGGGCTTATAAAAAGAGAACATTGTAAATAGAAGAGAGCGTAAATAATTTTGTGTATCTACATCTCTTGATTATTAATTTTTAATTTATTTGGAAGACTGAAAGGTTTTTTTACTTCCTTTCAGTCTTTTTTACATCTTAATTGATTATTATATCAAGTGATTCATATATAAATTATTTTATCAAATTATTAACAGAAGAGTTAAAATTTTTTTGTTTCTGTTTTTTCCAAAATTTCTTTTTTCAGTTTATTATAATATTTTTCAAGAATAACAGATTTTTCTCCGAATATCAGCTGTACTCTGTTTTCTCCAACTTTTACAGTTCCTTCGCATCCGAGAGCTTCAAGATTTTCTGCATTTATTTTATTGTAATTATAAACTTCTATTCTAAATCTTGTTATACATGAATCAACAGCAATAAGATTGTCGATTCCTCCTATTTCGGCAAGAACTCTTTGACAAAAATCCTCATCAGACATTCTGCTTGTATCTATTTTTTTTACAGGCTCTTTTCCGTGCAGTTTAGCACTGAAAATTTTAAATATTCCTGATAATCTCCCTTTCTTACCCGGTTTTTTCATAATTCTCCCTCCTAAAAATTATTTTAATATACCTATTTTAAAAAATTTCTCCTATCATACATCTTACAGAGCCTCCCCCATAATACTCTATTGTTTTTACATCAGAATAAATTATTTCTGTATCTTTGCTTATCTTTTTTTCTTGTTCGGATGTAAGAGATTTATAGGCAGTTTCAGACATCACTGTATATTGTTTTCCGTTTTTTCCTTTAAGTTCAATAACATTTCCAAGAAATTTTTTAACCTGCTCAAGAGATATTTCAACTATATCTTTTTTACTCTCTGTAAGTTCATTTATAACATTTTTTCTCTCTTTTTCATCTTTAATACATTCAAGACAAATAACTGCTTTATTTTCTCCCAATCCCATCATAACATTTGTATGATATATGAGATGTCCGTCTTGATATGATGAAAATATTACAGGGTGATAACCTATTTCTCGGCAGAATTCCAAAAAAAGATTTTTATCTGCACGAGGAGATAAAGAACAATAAGCTTTCATATTTTTTCTGTCAAAAATAATACTTCCTGTTCCTTCTAAAAAAATTCCTTTTTCTGCTTTGCTGCTGTAATCTGTTATACTGATATTTGAATTTTCTGCTATTTTTAAAAGTTTTTCTTTGAATTTTACAAGCTCAGCTCTTCTATTTTTTGCATACATGGGATAAAAGAAAAATTTTCCTTTTTCGTGTGAACTGAACCAGTTGTTTGGAAAAATACTGTCAGGAGTACTTGGTTCGGCGGTATCTTCTATTATATTTACTTCTATTCCTGCTTTTAAAAGTTTTTCAGCCAGATTTTCAAATTCTTCTTTTGCTTTTCTTTGAATAGTTGCTCTGTCTTCTGTTTCTGTATGCTGATAAAAATTATTTACTGCTGTTTCTTTGTTAGAATAAAATCCTATCGGTTTTATCATTACAATCTTACCTGTTGTCTGCCTGTGCATTATCATCTCCTTGAAAAACTTTTATTATTTTTGCAATATCAATCACTGTTTCTGTTGTTTTTATTATACCACCCTATCAGTAATTCGTACAGGTTTTAAGTTTATAATAATTTTATTATAAATTATTATTTTTTGAGTTTATATTTTTAATTTTTTTCTAATTTATTATATCA
>UQXM01000055.1 GCA_900545035.1 uncultured Fusobacterium sp.
TACTCCATATTTTGAGATTGGGAATATTAGGAAAAATATTAATAAATATTTATAAAATTATAATGTCGTCGGTTGTATTTATTACTCTTCTTTCTGATATTCAATATTACAGAGCCTTTAATTTCCATTTAAATGCTACAGTTTTAGATTACAGCGACCATATGGATGAGATAGGCAATACAGTGTTATTTGGGGATTATAATTTGGTTTTAATGACAGTACTGTTTATTATAATAGAAATTTTTTATCTTATTGTGTCATTTAAAGCTTTTAATAAATTATATAACAGAAGAATGGATATTGGAGAAAAAATACTGGATATTATAATTATTTTTCTTGCAGGGGTTTTGGCTGTGTTTGGTGCAAGAGGAGGATTCAGTCAAAGTACACTTAATTGGGGAAGAGCGTATTTCAGTGATTATACTTTTGCCAATCAGACAGCATTAAATGGTGTATTTGCATTGGGAAAATCCATTGATGTAGCAAGAAAAGACAACAGAAAAGAAAAATCTCATATTGATAAAATGTTCAGCAGAGAAGAGCTGACAAAAAATATGAGAGAATACATCGGAACTGAAAATGATGAGTTTTTATCTGAGAAAAATATACTTTTGAGAAAAACAAATACTAATAAAGAGATAAAAAATTATAATATAGTAATAGTGTTAATGGAAAGTTTTATGGGAGATACTGTAGGAGCTTTGGGAGGAGAGCCTGACCTTACTCCGAATTATAACAAACTGGCAGAAGAGGGATTGCTTTTTACAAACTTTTATTCTAACGGAAATAGATCAAACAGAGGAATTCTTTCAGTGTTGACAGGATTTCCTTCTCAATACGGGCAGTCTATTTTGAAAAAACCTGCAGGACAGAAACCTTTTATATCTCTTGCTCATATTTTGAAAGAGAGAGGATATTCCACTCATTTTATGTATGGAGGAGATATTGAGTTTGATAATATGAAAGGTTTTCTTACTACAAACGGGGTGGATAATATCATTTCAAAAAATAATTTTCCGCTGACGGACAGAACTATAAAATGGGGTGTTCCCGATGACAAAGTTTTTGAAAGAGCTGCTGAATATCTGGGAACTTTAAAAGAACCTTTCTTTTTTGAAGTATTTACTTTGAGCAATCATGCTCCTTTTGATATTCCTGAAGAATTTAAGAAATTTACGGAAAATGACTATGAAGATTATGAAAGATACAATGCTTTTATGTTTGCTGATTATTCTTTGGGAAGATTTATTGAAGCTGTAAAAGATGAGAAAAATAAAAAATGGGCAGAAAATACAATTTTTATTTTTGTGGCTGACCATGGAGAAAACAGAAGAAAACCTATTGACATAGATTGGAAAAAGTTTTCGAATCCTCTTGTGATATGGACACCGGGAGGACAGCTGAAACCGGATAAGATTATAAAAGCAGGTTCACAACTGGATATTCTGCCGACAATTATGGGAATTTTGGGAGGAGAATATATTCATTCGTCTTGGGGAAAAGATCTTCTTAATCCTAAAATTAAAAATAGTACAGCTTATGTTGTTGAAAATAATTTTATCGGAATAATAGATGAAGATAAAATATATATGGACGGAATAACTGTAGGAAATTCTCTCAGAAAAAAAAGCGATGATTCTATAATTAATGATGAAAGATTAAGAGAAAAATATAAAAAAGCTGCCAGAAGTTTTTTAGAACTTTCTGTGATACAGGAAAAAGAAGTAAGCTTTGGAAAATAAATTATTTTTTGGGAGGCTAAAAATGAAAATATGTATTGTAAAAGCTCCATGCAGAGTTAAATGAAACAGCTGCTGTATGGAGTATAAAAAATAAGCTGTTAAATTTTAACTTTGCATTTTTAATTGGTAAGATTATTAAAATTAAAAGGAGTAAAGTTAAAATGAATAAATTAAAAAATTTTTATATATTTGCAATAGGACAATTTGTTTCACAGTTTGGAAGCAAAATGACAAGTTATGGACTTGTTTTATGGTCATATAAAGAAAGCGGGTCTGTTCTGACAACATCATTTATGACATTGTGTTATCTTATGCCTGAAATATTTTTCAGCTTCATAGCTGGAGGTATAAGCGATAAATGGGATAAAAAAAGAATAATGCTTATGTCTGACAGCATTGCCGGTTTTCTTTCAATGATAATATTTATATTTTTAAATATGAATATGCTGAAAATAGAATATTTATATATTGTAAATATAATGTTTGGAATTAGTGATGCTTTTCAAAATCCAGCTTCTGAAGTATCGGTTACTGTTATGGTATCAAAGGAAGATTACATAAAAATAAGCGGAATTCGTTCATTTTTTAATTCCTGCATACAAATTTTTGTACCAATAGTTTCTGTTGCCCTTTATTCTTTTATGGGGCTGAAATATATTATAGCTTTTGATTTGGCAACATTTATTTTTGCATTTTTTTCTCTTACATTTTGGGTAAAAATACCAAAGATTCCTGTAAAAGAAAACGAAGAAGAGAAATCAATTTTAAAGCAATGTTTTTCAGGAGTGAGATATCTTTTTGCCAAAAAGGATATTTTAAGTCTTATAATATTTATGGGATTTATAAATTTTGTAGCAGGAATGTATAATACAGGTCTTGCTCCTATGATTTTATCTAGAACAAACAATAATGATATACAATTGGGAATCGTTACAAGCTCAATAGGAATAGCGGGACTTTTGGGAAGCTTTATAGTTGATAAAATTCCTGTTCCCAAAAAAAGAGTTCCTCTTATGATTAATATAATGGTTTTTTCTTTTTTAATTTGCAATACAACATTAGGGATAGGAAGAAATTATATTTTTGGACAGGAGCAGTTTTAATGGGACATTTTTTCGTTCCTCTTCTTTTGGCAAATATGGAATATATAATGAGAACGAAAGTTCCTGTTGAAATGCAGGGAAAAGTTTTTTCAGCAAGAAATACAGTTCAATATGCTTCTCTTCCTTTAGGAAATCTGCTGTGTGGATTTTTATCAGATTATTTTTTTGAACCATATATGCTGGGAAGTGGATATGGACAAGAATTTTTCAGAATTTTAACAGGAGAAGGAGCGGGAAGCGGACTTGCACTTATGTATATTTTTTTGGGAGTTTTAGGATTTACAGGTAGTCTGCTTTTTAAGAAAAATAAAAATTTTAAAAAACTTGATGATTAAATAATAAATTTGTAAAAAAGCACCGGAAAATTTTCCGGTGCTTATATATTAGTTTTGTTTTTTAAGTGTAGGGAAAAGAATGACATCTTTTATTGTAGGACTTCCAGTAAGAAGCATTACAAGTCTGTCAATTCCTATTCCAAGTCCTCCAGTTGGAGGTAATGCACACTCAAGAGCCTCTACGAAATCATCATCAATTTCAGGAGTAGCTTCATCGTTTCCTAAAAGGGCTTCTTCTATTTGAGCTTCAAATCTTCCTCTTTGGTCAGCAGGGTCATTAAGCTCAGAGAATGCGTTTGCATATTCTCTTACATCAATGAACAGCTCAAATCTTTCTGTAAATCTTGGGTCATCAGGGAATCTCTTAGAAAGAGGAGAGATTTCTACCGGATGTCCGTATACAAAAGTAGGCTGAATTAAATGTTCTTCACATTTTTCTTCAAAGAATTGGTTAATGATATGTCCGATTCCTGTCATATGAGGAAGAACTTCCACATGATGTTCTTTGGCTATTGCTTTAGCTTCTTCAAATGTCATTTCTTTCCAGAAATCAACGCCTGTGTATTCTTTTATTAAATCAACCATATGTGCTCTTTTAAATTTGCTAAGGTCGATTGTTTTTCCGTTGTATTCAACAGTAAGAGTTCCAAGAACAGCTTTTGCAGTATGCTGAATAATTTCTTCTGTTAAGTCCATCATAGTTTCATAATCAGCATAAGCCATATAAAGCTCTATTGATGTAAATTCAGGATTGTGTCTTGTAGAAATTCCTTCGTTTCTGAAACATCTGTTAATTTCATATACTCTGTCAAATCCTCCTACGATAAGTTTCTTTAAATATAACTCAGGAGCTATTCTTAAATATAAGTCCATATCAAGAGCATTATGGTGAGTAATGAAAGGTTTTGCTGCAGCTCCTCCTACGATTGGATGAAGCATAGGTGTTTCAACTTCCAAGAAATGTTTTGCATTTAAGAAGTTTCTGATTTCATTTATAATTTTTGTTCTTTTTATAAATGTATCTTTAACTTCTCTGTTCATAATAAGGTCTACATATCTTTTTCTGTATCTAGTTTCCACATCTGTTAATCCATGGAATTTTTCAGGCAGAGCTCTTACATTTTTAGAAAGAAGTGTAAATTCTTTAACTCTTAAAGTTTTTTCTCCTGTTTTAGTAACAAAAAGATTTCCTTTTACTCCAACGATATCTCCTGTTCCGCACTTTTTAACAAGAGCCCATACATCTTCTCCAAGATTATCTTTTCTTAAATATAACTGGATTCTTCCGGTCATATCTTCAAGGTGAACGAAACCTGCTTTACCTTGGATTCTGAAAGACATAAGTCTTCCTGCTGTTTGAAATTCAGTTGTATCTCCCTCTTCTCCTTCTGCAACTTCGTGTGCAAGAAGGTCAGCTACCATATGTTTTTTATCATATTTCTTACCGAAAGGATCGATTCCCATTTCTTTTATTTCTTTAATTTTTTCCCATTGCTCAGCAATAAGACGGTCTTCAGCAACCATATCTGCATATCTTTTCATAATTTCTCCTTCCAAATTTTATTTTTAAATAATTATTTTAATTTTAAAAGATAGATACTGCTTCTTCTTCCCCACACAGTACCAGGAAAATTATCTCTGTTTTGCTCAAAAGTTTTTACAGCTAAATCTTTTTCTCCGTTTTTAAAGTATAAATCTCCAAGATTATACATAGCTTCAGGATAATTTTCATTTGTATTTTTAAGTTTCAGGAAATTAGCTTTTGCTTTTTCATAATCATTTGATTTCATGTATGACATTCCCAAATAGAAAGGAATATTTTCTTTTTCTATAAAATCATTTTCTGTACTCATACATTTTTCAAATAAAAGAATTGCTTCTGCATAGCTTCCGTCTTTGTAATAGCTGATACCATTTTCATAATTGTTAAGAAATTCTGTATAAAGCGTATTTGTTTCTGCATTTTCAATAATCTCTGTATTTTCTCCGGCAAAATTTTTATTTTCATCAGGAGTTGTCATCAGAGAATTATTAAGAGCAGGCGGAAGAGTTCCGCCTTTTGAAGCAGAATAATGTGTTCCTTTTACTACATTTCCGGCTCTGAAATAAAGAGCACTTATTACATCAGCCAAATCTCTGGTTGGATTTGCTGCATATACATTCTCAAGGAAAAGAAGTTCATTTCCGGTTGGATTACTTCTTTTTATGATATTTCTCATTACATAATCGTTAAGCTCCGGAGTATTTTCAGCAAAATTCAGATATATATCTGAAAGATTGTAGTCATTTCCCAGAGTTTTCTCTTTTCCTGAAATCAGTTTCATTTTATCAGAAGAAGTTAAAGTGTAGTTTTCTTCCAAAAAACTGCTTTCAGTTCTTACAATATTTCCGTTTCCCTCTATAACAGCAAGGTTAAATAAAAGCATTGCAATTTCTTGATTGTCGCTGCTGTCAGGAAAAGTCAGTTTATACAAAGTAGAACTGTTTTTCAGACTGCTCAGACTTTTTTCGTTATAATTTTTATAAATTATATCTTTCAAATCCCCTGCAGAAATTTTATATTTTGATTTGTTATTTACGGTAATAGTTTTTACAGGAACACCACTGCTGATTAAATTAAAAGTATAAGTTCCTTGATACAGACTTCTGAAATAGAAATGTCCGTTTTTTACAAATGCGTCAAATGATTGTACATTTGGAGCAAGAACTATTTGAGGAGTATCTGCTTCTCCACAGGAAATATCAAGATATTCTCCCATGTAAATGTCATAATAGTTTCCTTCTGTATATGTTCTTACAGCATTACTTTTTATATTTTGAGATAATATATCCAAAAGATATGCTATTCCCGAATCATTTAAAAAGAAATTTTCTTGTGTCAGAGTATTTGCCTGATAGACAGGTACAGATGTATTTTTATTTATAGTCTGAAGATTTTCACATCCGTAAAACATACCTGCAAGAGCAGCCAAGAGTAAAAATTTTTTCATTGTGCCCCCTTTACTTTTCAATTATCGAAAGTGCTATCTCATTAATAAGTTCTCCCTTTTGATACATCACATAGACAGCATCTGTTCTCCCTTCAGAAATATTTAATTCTTTTGTGAACAAATCAAAAGTTGTATTAATATATTGATTTTTATATTCAAAAGGAACAGCTGTTCCTTTTTTTAAAATCATTGTACTTTTTGTAACACCTTCTCTTGATATTATAGCAGAATTTTTAAATATTTCTATGGAAGTTTTTCCAAAATTATCAATATATTTATATGAAATAGAATCTTGATTTTCTTTTTTTATGGCAGAAACAGATGTTACAACTGTTTCACTGTTTATTTCACGAGATTCTATAATCAGATTTATTTTCATTAATATTCCTCGTCGTAATCGTTAAACTTGTCATCTATATTAACATGGTCTTCACGGTCGTAATATTCGTCATCGTCCCAGTCGCCGATATCTGCCTTGTCAAGATATTCTTCTTCCCAAAATTCTAAAATTTCATCTGCCAAATCTTCATCTTCCACAAGTTCGATTTCTTCATCATCGTTTGTGATAAAAACATATCTGTCCCCGTCTTCGTTTTCTGCAATAAGGTAATCCTCATTATCATAAGTTAAATTAAATAAAGCTTCAAATTCAAGTCCAAGATCTTCATAATAAAAAAATTCTCCTGGTGAATACATAATACAATCTTCCTCCCTATTTTATTTGTGATACTTAATATTATTTATAATGCTAAACCATCTGTAAATTTGTTCCAAAAGAATTAATCTCATCAGCTGATGAGGAAAAGTCATTTTGGAAAAACTTAAAGACAGATTAGAAACTTTTCTGATATCATCAGATACTCCATAAGAGCCTCCGATAATGAAATTAATGGTACTGAACCCTTTTATTCCTATATTTTCAATTTTCTCTGCCATCTCTTCCGAAGAAAAATTTTGTCCTCCTATATCCAAAAGAACATTAAAACCTTTTTTCTTTTCAAGAGCAGAAAGAATACTGTCAGCTTCTTTTTTTATTGAAGCTTCCCTGTCAAAATCGTTTCCAAACTCTTTCAGTTCAATAATGGAAAGTTTTCCGAAAGCCTGCATTCTTTTAGCAAATTCATTTATTCCGTCATTGATATATTTTTCTTTTATTTTTCCGATACATATAATATTTATATTCAATTCTATTTCCTTTTAAATCCTTTTTCAATATCATCAAGTGAAAGTTTCAGTATAATTGGTCTACCGTGAGGGCATGTATATTCATCAACTTCATATAATTTTTCCAAAAGGATTTCAATCTCTTCATTTGTAAGTTTTTCATTCGCTTTCACGGCATTTTTGCATGAAGCGGTTATTATAATCTCTTCAATAAGAGAGTTTTTAATTTTTATGTTTTTTAAATCTTCAATAATTTCTCTTACCAAATTTTCTATGCTGGAAGAAAATTTAATATTGGGTACAGCTCTTACAAGAATATCATTTTTTCCAAAAAAATCAATTTCAAATCCAAATTTTCTTAAAGTTTCTTGATGTGTTTCCACGATTTCTCTATCTTTGTTGGAAATGTTTATTTTTATTGGTACAAGAAGATTTTGAGTGGAAATTTGTTTTTCATGATATTCTTTTTTAAATTTTTCATATAAAATTCTTTCGTGAACAATGTGCTGGTCATAAATTTCAAGAATACCTTTTCTCTCAACCAAGATATATGAATCGGCAAATTGTCCGATAACTCTGTAATCTTTTTCTTTCACAAAGTTGTTTGTTTTTTTTATGACCGGTAATTTTGTATAACCTGCCATAGAATTTAGTTTATCAGTTTTTTCAATTTTTGAAAATACATTTTTTGAAAAATTTTCATTTTTATTTTTAATTTCTTCACAAAGAGGTACTGTTTCTTCAATTTTTTCAAGCATTGGTACTTTTTTGTTTCTTCAAAGTTTTTAAAATTTTCAAAAATATTTTCAGGTTCATTCACTTCAAAAGAAATAGGCTCCGTCTGGATAATCTCTTTTTTGAAATCGGTCTTAAAATTTTCTTTTGGAGATATAAAATCATCTATATGTAAAAAATTATTTTTTTCAGATTTTTTCTCAATCACAGGAGATACGAAATCCTCATCTCCTGCAAAAGCTTCTCTTACAGCATCGTAGACATAGCTGTAAATATATTTATCATCAGAAAATTTTACAATCTTTTTTGACGGGTGAACATTTACATCCACTTCTTTTGGATCAATTTCAATAAAAAGAATTGCAAAAGGATACTTTCCTTTCATCAATTTTGTATAATATCCGTCAATTAGCGCTTCTTCTATAATTTTTGACTTTACAGGTCTGTTATTTATAAAAATAAAAATGCCATCTTTATTTGAACGATTAAGAGATGTGTTTCCCAAAAATCCCAAAGGAAAAGAGATGACATTTTGAAGAGTATTTTTCCCAAAAAGCTCAAGAATTGTGTTTTTCATACCTCTTCCGCTGGTTCTCAGCATTTCTTTATCATCGAGAGAAAGAATAATTGAAGTATTTGGATTGGCAAGGGCCTCCTGTACAACAATATCTTTTATATATCTGAATTCTGTTGTCTCTTTTCTTAAAAATTTAAGTCTTGCCGGAGTATTAAAAAACAGTTCTTTTATTTCTATTTCTGTTCCTTTATCTCTGGGAATTTCTTTAAGATTTGTAATTTTTCCTCCTGAAAGAGAGATAAAAGTTCCTGTTTCATCTTCTGCTGTTTTTGAAAAAATACTCATTTTTGATACAGCTGAAATAGAAGAAAGAGCTTCTCCCCTAAAACCATATGTGAGAATGTTTGAAAGATCTTCTTTTGTAGAGATTTTACTTGTAGCATGTCTTTCTACAGAAAGAAGCACATCGTCTTTTGTCATTCCTTTTCCGTTGTCGGAGATTTTTACATATCTGTTTCCGTTTTTTATATTGATTTTTATATACGAGCTTCCTGCATCAATAGAGTTTTCCAAAAGCTCTTTTATCATGCTTGCGGGATTTTCTACAACCTCACCGGCAGCAATCATATTTGATACTTTTTCATCTAAAATTTTAATTATTCCCATGATTTCCTCCCGGAATATATCCTTTTCGTTCGTAACTTCCGTCCCCTCCATATCCAAATTTTCGTTTGGAAGTTTTTGAAATTTTGGAAGCAGAAGATTTTTTCTTTTGGGCTGCATAAAAAGCTTTTATATCTTTTATTTCATTTCCTTCTTTAATCATAAAATTTTCCGTTTTCATAATAAGAACCGTAGCCATAATTTTTTCTTGTCATGATTTTTCTCACCATATTAATTATACTTTATAAGTAAAAAAAATTCCATAAAAAAAAAGAATTGTCAGAATAATTGTTTGCGTAAGAAAAAATAAGCTCTCATAAAAATGAAAGCTTATTTTACTAAAATGATAATAAATTATATTTATGAAAGTATTGCAAGTATAATTTGAGGAAGAATTACAAGCCCCACAGTTGCTACCGGTTGACAAGCAGCATAAAAAGATGCAACTCTGTCATCGTTGGATACAGAAATAAGAGCATTTAAAGCAGGGGCAGATGTCATAGCTCCTGTTGTAGCTCCCAAAGCAGCAAATAATGGCATTTTAAATATCCACTTTGATACAATGTATGCAGCAAATATAGCAGCCAGACTCATTAAAACTCCTGCTATAAACAATTTTATTCCATAGTGTGAAAGTGTTTCAATAAAACCTGCTCCTGCTTTTGTTCCGTTCTGTAATAAGAAAAGAGAAATTCCGAAATCTCTTATAGGAATAAGAGTTGATTTTGGACTTTGCAGATTAATTTTTCCTATTCTTCCAAAAGCAGAAACAATTATTCCTGCTATAATAGTTCCTCCTGCATTTCCCAGTGAGAAAAAAGTTCCTGTTCCAAGAGGGATTTTTATAGTTCCTAATGCAACTCCCAAAATAATTGAAAGAGCTATTGTGAATACTCCTGGAGCATCGATAGTTATAAGCTGCATAGTTTTGAGCTTTGCTAATCTTTGAGAAAGAGGAGGATTTATCAATTTTTCATTTTCTTTTTGAATATCAGCTTTTAAAAATTTTGGAACAAGTTGAACAAAGAAAACAATGCTGATAATTCCAAAAACATATGCCAATCCATAACCTACACTTGCTGTTGACGAAGATGTCAGTTCAATTGTAGCAGCAAGGGAAGTAGTGGATGTTAAAGCTCCGGCAGCAATTCCCAAAGCAAGATCAGCAGGAATTTCAAAATATTTTACACAAATGATAATGACAATGCCTCCTGCCAGCAGAATAGAAAAAGATGTGGCAATAAATCCCCAAAAATTAGCTTTTAAATTACTGACAAAAGATGGTCCTGCTGAAAGTCCCACAGCTGAAAGAAATAATACTAGCCCTACAGAACCTAAAATTCCCGGAACTGTCATTCCAAAATGTCCAAATATAAGAGCAATAACTAAAACTCCCGAAGTCCCGAATTTCAACCCTCCAAAAGATATTCTCCCAAACATATAACCGAGTGTTAATGTAAGGAAAATCATAAATACACTATTCGTAAAAAGCATATTATAGAAATTATTCATTTTTTACCTCCTAAAAATGTAATATTAAAATATCAG
>UQXM01000056.1 GCA_900545035.1 uncultured Fusobacterium sp.
ATTAAAATAAAATATATTTTGCTCTATAACAGAAAAAATAAATTTAAAAATATACAAAAATATTTTTAAAAGTTCATTTTTCAGTATAAAATAATAATTTTAGGGATTGCGGATATTCTCTTTATGTATTATTCTTTTAATATAAAGATAAAATAATTTTCATAAAAAGCAAAATAATTTAGGAGGCAGACTATGAAAAAGAGAATTTTGGCAATGCTTAGTTTAGTGGTTGCAATATTGTTTACAGGCTGCGGAGGAGAAAAAGAGGAAGCCAAAGCAGAAACAAAAGGAGCGGGAAATCTTACAGTATATTGTCCTCATCCTCTTGAATTTATAAATCCTCTGATTAACGAATTTGAAACTCAGACAGGAATTTCAGTTGAAGTTATAGCAGCAGGTACAGGAGAACTTATGAAGAGAGTGGAATCTGAAAAAGATAATCCTCTGGCAGATGTTCTTTGGGGAGGAACAATCACAACAGTTGACCCTATAAAAGATTATTTTATGCCGTACACTTCACCGAATGAAGAAGCATTTTACGATGCTTATAAAAATGTTGAAGGAAATATGACAAGATTTACAGCTGTGCCAAGTGTTATTATGATAAACACAAATCTTATCGGAGATATTAAAATAGAAGGATATGAAGATGTTTTAAATCCTGCATTGAAAGGAAAAATTGCGTTTTCTGATCCTGCAAAATCTTCTTCATCTTTTGAGCATTTAGTAAATATGCTTTATGCAATGGGAAACGGCGACCCTGAAAAAGGTTGGGGATATGTTGAAAAATTAATGGAAAATTTAAACTACACACTTCTTTCAGGTTCATCAGCAGTGTATAAAGGTGTGGCAGACGGAGAATATACAGTTGGACTTACTTTTGAAGAGGGAGCAGTAAAATATGTAAACTCAGGAGGTCCTGTAAAAGTTGTATACATGGAAGAGGGAGTAATTGTTAAACCTGACGGTGTTTATATTATCAAAAATTGTCAAAATGAAGAAAATGCTAAAAAATTCGTAGATTTTATAACAGGAAAAGAAGCTCAGTCAATGATTTCTGCACAGCTTAACAGAAGAAGCATAAGAAAAGATGTTGAGCCCGGAAAAGGACTTAAAAAACTTGAAGATATCAATGTTATAGAAGATGATATCAGTGTAGTAAAAGCTAAAAAAGCTGAATGGCTTGATAAATTTAAAGATATCTATACTAAATAGTTTTACAAGTTAATAATTAATATCATTGAATATCCACAACTGTTTCTGTTGTGGATATTCTTAAATACAGAGAAATAAATTTTGAAAAAGAGGTGCAAAATGAGTGTAGCTATAAATGTAAAGAATGTTATAAAAAAGTTTGGAAATAATGTAATAATTCCGGGAATGTCTGTAAATATTAAAAACGGAGAATTTTTTACTCTTCTTGGACCGTCAGGATGTGGAAAGACAACTCTTCTTAGAATGATAGCGGGATTTAACAGTATAGAGGGAGGAGAGATATTTTTTGATGACAAAGTAATAAACGATATGCCGGCACATAAAAGAAATATCGGAATGGTTTTCCAAAATTATGCAATTTTTCCGCATATGACAGTGAGAGAGAATGTTGAGTATGGATTGAAACTCAGAAAAATTCCAAAAAATGAAATGAAAGAAAAAGTTGATGATATTCTTGATGTGGTAAAAATTGCCGAATATCAGGAAAGACTTCCTGAAAGACTTTCAGGAGGACAACAGCAGAGAGTTGCTCTTGCAAGAGCCATTGTGATACATCCAAGTGTGCTTTTAATGGACGAGCCTCTTTCAAATCTTGATGCAAAATTAAGACTTGAAATGCGTTCAGCTATAAGAGATATTCAGAAAAAAGTCGGAATAACAACAGTATATGTTACACATGACCAAGAGGAAGCTCTGGCAATTTCTGACAGAATAGCTGTAATAAATAAAGGAACTATTCAGCAGCTTGGAAAACCTCACGATATTTATGCCAGACCGTCAAATCAGTTTGTGGCAACATTCATAGGATATTCAAATCTTTTTAAAGGGAAAATAGAAATAAAGGGAAATGATAAATTTGCTGTTTTCAGAAACGGATATAAAGTTATTATGAATAATATTTGTGACGAGGCTGAAAACGGACAAGAAATAATTATTGCAGTTCGTCCGGAAGAATTTTCTGTGGCAGATGAGGGAATAAAAGTAAAAGTAAAAACAAGTACATTTTTGGGAAAATATAATAATTATGAAATTACAGCCGGAGATGATGAAATTGTTCCTGATATGCCTCCGTTGGGATTTTCTCAGGATATAGGACATTCTGCAAAAATTTATAATGCAGGGGATGAGCTTATATTGAAACCTAACCAAGAAAAAATAAATATCTTTACGGAAGATGGAGCAAAAAGTCTGATAAAGGGAGTTGAGGTGTATGCTGGTTAAAAAAATAAAATGGGATTTCTGGACAGCAGTAACTCTTGTGATAGCTCTTATATTTGCACTGTTTTTAATATATCCTTTATTTTCTCTCTTTTTGAGCAGTTTCAGAGACCCTGAAACAAATGTTTGGAGTCTGACAAACTTTGCAAGATTTTTCAGCAGAAAATATTATTATCAAGGGCTTATTCACAGTTTTCAGGTAACTGCATGCACAACAGTTTTGGCTGTGGCAATCGGTGTGCCTATTGCATATTTTATGACATCATATAAAGTAAAACTGAAAGGACTTATTGAAGTTCTGATAATTATATCAATGCTTTCTCCTCCGTTTATCGGTGCTTATTCATGGGTGCTTTTGTGTGGAAGAAGCGGAGTTGTAACAGAATTTTTCAGAGATGTTCTGGGAATAAGACTTCCTACAATTTATGGATTTACAGGAATACTTTTGGTATTCACTCTGAAACTTTATCCCTTCATTTATCTGTATGTTTCGGGAGCACTGAAAAAAATAGATGTTTCTTTGAGTGAAGCAGCAGAAAGTCTGGGATGCAGTACAGTGAAAAAAGTCTGTACAATTATAATGCCTCTTATAATGCCGACACTTTTATCAGGAGCTCTGCTTGTGTTTATGAATGCTATGGCAGATTTTGGTACTCCAATGCTTATCGGAGAGGGATACAATGTTATGCCTGTTCTTATTTATTCGGAATTTGTGGGTGAAATGGGCGGAAGTGCAAACTTTGCAGCGGCAATGGCGACAATTCTTGTTCTTATAACAATAGTTCTTTTTATGGGACAGAAATATATTGTTAATAAAAAATCATTTGTTATGAGTTCAATAAGACCTATTCAGCCAAAAGAACTGAAAGGAATAAAAGGAATATTGATGCACACATTCATTTATTTTGTTGTATTTTTATCTATTATTCCGCAGATAACTGTAATTTATACATCTTTCTTGAAAACAAGAGGTTCTATGTTCGTGAGAGAATTTTCTTTTGAAAGTTATGAAAGAGTATTTTCAAGAATGGGAAATGCGATAATAAATACTTATGTTTATGGATTCACAGCTATTGTTATTATAATTATTATGGGAATGTTTATTGCTTATATTTCTACAAGAAAGAAAAATATTTTAACAGCTGTAATTGACACAATGACAATGTTTCCGTATATTATTCCCGGTTCTGTAATAGGTATTACTCTTCTTCTCGCTTTCAACAGCAGACCTATACTTCTTAGCGGAACAGCGGCAATACTTGTGATATCTTTTGTAATAAGAAGAATGCCTTACACTCTTCGTTCATCGGCGGCAATTTTGTATCAGATAAGTCCGAGCCTTGAAGAAGCTTCCATAAGTCTGGGATGTTCGCCTGTAAAAACTTTCTTTAAAATTACAGCTATGATGATGCTTCCCGGAGTTTTGTCAGGAGCAATACTTAGCTGGATAACAGTTATAAATGAATTGAGTTCATCTGTAATTTTGTATACAGGAGTAACAAGAACAATGTCGGTTTCAATTTATACAGAGGTAATAAGAGCAAGTTACGGAACAGCAGCAGCTCTTTCCACAATACTGACAGCAACAACAATAATTTCTCTTTTGATTTTCTTCAAAGTAACGGGAGGAAAAGATGTCAATATATAATGAAATAAAAATATTGGCACAAAGTGAAATTAAATGATAAAATAAAATTGAATATAAATCACAGCAAAGGGGAACGGGTATCTATGAAAGAAAGAAAATTCCAAAGCTTTAAAGAACAGCTTAGAAAAATTCTGATTTTATATATGCTCGTTCCCATTATATTTTTTGCTTTGACAAGCTGCGGAGTAATATATTTTTTAGAATACAAAGCAATAAAAGACGATAATATTCAAAATACAAAAATTCTTGCAAAAAATCTTGATGAAACGATAAGAGGATATTTTGATGAGGTGGAAAAAATATCTTCTGACAGAGATGTAGTAGATGCAGTTATAACAGGAAAAGCAGACAGCAGAGTTTATCAGAAAATATATAATTCTATAAATTCCATGAAAGTTGAAGGTAATTTTGTGATATATGATAAAAATCTTCATACTGTTATGTCAAGTGCCAAATTTATAGGAAGCACAAATGGATACAGTTGGGGACTTTTTAACAGAATGATAGGTTATCCGGGAGGAATAGTTTTAAAAATAAATAAACTCTATTTTCAGGACGAAACAACCGGTGTTTTTTCTGTTGGTAAAGCTATAAGATATAATAATGAGATTGTCGGATTTGCAGTTTATAATATTTTGGACAGAAGTCTGCGGGAGCTGATAGGAAAAAGCGGATCTTTTAATGTGGCAATAACGGACAAATATGGAAATACTGTTGTAACCACAAACGAAAATTTCAAAGACAGATTTGGAAAAATTAAAAAAAGTCTGCGGAAGGCAGAGGGATATTCTGTAATAAATAATGAAAAATATTTTGTGAATAAAAAAGAGATATATTATTCAAACATAATTTTATACACTCTTTCAAGTGTGGAATATATAGTGGATAGTTTTATAGACAGAATATTTTATATGCTTTTATTTTTTCTGATGATTTTTATTTCAATGTATTTTACAGCAAAAATAATAGCAGAGAAAAAAACGAAAGTTATCGGAGATATTGTGAAAGCTATTGAAAATGTAAAAACAGGAAATTTGGATACAAGACTTTCTGTTGATACAAACGATGAATTTAAAATTATTGCAGATTCATATAATCAAATGCTTGTAAATATAAAAAAATTGATTGAAATAAATAAAGAGGAAGCAAGGCACAGTACAGTGTTGGAAATAAAGCAGCTGGAGAGCCAGTTTAATCCGCATTTTCTTTTTAATACTTTGGAAATGTTAAGATACACAATAAAATCAGATATTTCTATGGCAAATAAGATAATAATAAATATTTCATCTCTTTTGAGATTCAGTATAGAAAATAAATCTTCAGAAGTTCCGTTAAAGATAGACATGATATATACAAAAAATTATCTGGATATTCAAAAATACAGATTTGGAGAAAATTTTGATTATGAAATAAGAACAGAAAAAAATCTTGAAAATTTTTTTATACCAAAGCTTATTATTCAGCCGATTATTGAAAATGCAATAAAACACGGATATACCCAGACAGAAAAAATGATAATTTATATAAGAGTGAAAAAAGTAAAAAACAGTTTGGTTATTATAGTGTATAATAACGGCAGAGGAATGAAAAAAGAAATTTTAAATGAAATAAGAGAAAGGCTGAAAAAAGACAGCTTAGAAATAAAAAATCATATAGGAATTTACAATATTTTCAGGCGTATTCAGCTGATGTATGGGAAAAAATACGGGCTTAAAATTTTAAGCAGAGAGAAGAGAGGAACAGTTGTAAGAGTATTTCTTCCTCTGAAAAACGGAGATGAAAGTTTATGATAAAAGTGCTTGTAGTGGAAGATGAAGATATTATAAGAAGAGGACTTATAGGAACAATCGACTGGCTTTCGGCAGACTGTACAGTAGTAGGAGAAGCAGTAAATGGAAAAGACGGGCTTGAAAAAATCGAAAAATATCAGCCGGATTTGGTAATAACAGATATAAGAATGCCCGTTATGGATGGACTTGAGATGTTAAGACAGGCACAGGAAAAAAATTTTATTTTTGAAAAAATTATTCTTACAAGCTACGGAGAATTTGAATATGCTCAAGAGGGAATAAAATTGGGTGTGATAGATTATATTTTAAAACCGATAGATGAAGATATTTTTTATGAAGCTCTGAAAAAAGCAAAAGAGAAAATAAAAAGATTGGAAACTTTGGAAACTGTAAAAGATGCAGCGGAAAATGAGGACAGCACAGAATTTTTTAATCCAAAAATATATTTGGGAAAAGACAAAAACAGATATGTGGAAAAAACTGTTGAAAAAATAATATCTTCTTATGCAGAGAAACTGAATATAAAAGATATTGCCGAAGAACTTGGAGTAAGTACAAGTTATCTGAGCCGAAAATTTAAAGATGTTACAGGGGAAACTTTTCTTGATGTGCTGAACAAATACAGAATACAAAAATCAATAAAACTTTTGGGAACACAAGAGTATAAAATATATGAAATTTCTGAAAAGGTAGGTTTTACAGACTACAAACATTTCTGCAATGTGTTTAAAAAATATCTTCATACAGCACCGGGAGATTTTGCCAAAAAAAATGTGATTGTATTAAAATAAACAGAAATATATATTTTATATATCAGAGGATATAAAAAGTATATTGTACAAAAAGGCGAAATTATTCTATAAATAAAGAAATATTTTTATAAAGGGTGATAGTGATGAGATTGTTTGGTACTGCAGAAAATATAAACGGGATACTTCATATTGGAGGAGTATCTGTGGAAAAATTGAGAGAGGAATACGGAACACCTCTGTATATAATGGATCAGAAATTGATAGAGGATAATATACAAAAATATAAAGAATGTTTTTCTTCCGACAAATTTGAAACACAGGTTATTTATGCAACAAAAGCATTTCTTACTGTGGGAATGTGTCAGCTGGTAAAAAAATTTGGGATAGGAATGGACGCTGTATCAGACGGAGAGCTTTTTACAATAAAACATTCGGGATTTCCAATGGAAAATGTATATATGCACGGAAACAATAAAAGTAATACAGAACTTGAAATGTGTATAGATTATGGTGTGGGGACAATTATTGTGGATAATTTTTATGAGCTGAAAAGACTTGAAAAAATATGTGAAGCAAGAGGAGCAAAAGTAAAAACTCTTTTAAGAGTAAATCCCGGAATAGAAGCACATACCCATGAATATATAAAAACTTCAAAAGATTCCTCAAAATTTGGAGAAACAATATACGAAGAAAAAATTTACGATATAATAAAAGAATTTCAAAAATCAAAATATGTGGAACTTCTTGGTTTTCATTGCCATATAGGTTCACAGATATTTGATACAAAAGCTTTTTATGCAGAGATTGAAACAATGATGGATTTCATTGAAGCTGTAAAAGAAAAGCTGGATTTTACCACAAGATATCTTAATCTTGGAGGAGGTTTCGGAATTTATTATGTGGAGGGAGATAAAGAACTTGATATTCCTGCTGTAATGAAAAGAATGGTTGAGATATTGGAGGAAAAACTTGATGAATATAAAATCTCTCTTGAAAGAGTAATTATTGAACCGGGAAGAAGTATTGTGGGAAATGCAGGAACAACAATTTATACTGTGGGAGGAACGAAAATAACTCACAGCGGAAAAAAATATATTTTTGTTGACGGAGGAATGGCGGATAATATAAGACCTGCTCTTTATCAGGCAGAATATGAAGGATGTCTTGCTAATAAAATGAACGAAGCTGTATCTGAAGAGGTAACTGTTGCAGGAAAATGTTGTGAATCCGGAGATATGCTTATACAAAATGAGATGTTTGCAGCAGCGCAAGAGGGAGATATTTTGGCAGTTTCAACTACGGGAGC
Source organism: uncultured Fusobacterium sp. (assembly GCA_900545035.1). Classification (GTDB taxonomy): domain Bacteria; phylum Fusobacteriota; class Fusobacteriia; order Fusobacteriales; family Fusobacteriaceae; genus Fusobacterium_B. The sequence continues at coordinate 7,930 of UQXM01000056.1, forward strand.
ATACAATTATTCAATGTCGAGCAATTATAATAGACTTAGAAAACCTGCTGTTGTACTGGTAAAAGAGGGAAAATCAAAACTTCTTGTGAGAAGAGAAACATATGAAGATTTGGTAAGAACAGATATGAATTTTGAAGATTAATCAGGAGGAAAAAATGGAATTTACTAAAATGCAGGGTGCAGGAAATGATTTTCTGCTGATAGATGGATTTAAATATAATTATGAAGAGATAGTGCCGAAAATAAAAAATTTGTGCGACAGAAGATTTGGTGTGGGAGGCGATGGTGTTATGACGGCTCTTCCGAGTGAAAGCTGTGATGTGAAAATGTATTATTATAATAGCGACGGTTCACAGGGAGAAATGTGCGGCAACGGAATAAGATGTTTTGTAAAATTTGTTTATGAAAAAGGGATTGTAAAAAAGAATTTTATGAAAATAGAAACTCTGGCAGGAATACAGACAGCTTCTCTTGAAATAAATGAAAAAGATGAAGTTGAAAAAATAGAAATAGAAATAGGAAATATTAAATACAATCCTGCTGAAATTCCTGTGCTTGTTGAGGGAGAAAATGCTTTTAACAAAAAATTGGAAATAGACGGACAGGAGATAATATTTTCAACTGTATTTTTGGGAGTTCCTCACACAGTTGTATTTATAGAGAAAGAGGGGCAGTACGATGTAAATGATATCGGTTCAAAAATGGAAGTTCATCCAATGTTTCCCAAAAAAACAAATGTAAATTTTGTTCTTCCTGTTTCAGATGATGAGATAAAAATATTTACATGGGAAAGAGGAGCGGGAAGAACTCTTGCTTGCGGAACAGGGTCAAGTTCGGCAGCTCTTTTATCTCACAAATTGAAAGGTCTGAAAAATAAAATAAAAGTTATCACAGAAGGGGGCGAACTGGAAGTAAAAATTCTTTCTGACAGAGTAAAACTTATCGGAGGAGCTCAAATAACTTTTGAGGGAACAGTAAATTTGGAAAAATATTAAAAACAGAATATAATGAGGCTGCTGCAAAGTTATAAAAATATAATTTTATAAATGTGGCAGCTCATTTTTTATTTAAATTAGGCATTTCAAGCATTTTCGTTGTATAATATAAACAGAGTGTTATTTTCGGTTTTAAAATAGGAGGTGCTGAAAATGAAACTGCTTCATAGATATACGATAGACGGGTTAAATCTTTTGGGAGGTTATTGGGAAGGAACAGCAGAGAAAGATACCTGTGTTGTTTTTACTCACGGCATGTTTGATAACTTGATTGAAAATATTTTTGCAAGTGTCTTGGGAGAAGAGTTATCAAAAAAAGGGTATGGCTTTATATTTGGGCATAACAGAGGACACGGAGTGATTAACAGCCTTGTTGTAAGGGATTCTGTGAGCAGAAAAACACAGATAAAAATAATTGGTTCAACTTTTGAAAAATTTGGAGAGTCTATATATGATGTGGATTTGTGGATTGAAGAGGCCAAAAAATTGGGATATTCAAAAATAATTTTGTGCGGACACAGTTTCGGCTGCTTGAAAAATCTTTATTATCTGAATAAAAAAGGTATGGGAAATGTGGACGGAGTAATATTTTTGTCTGCTCCCGATACAGTGGGACTGATAAATCGTTCTGATGATTACAAAAAACTTTTTGAAGAAGCAGAGAAAAATATCAAAGCAAGAAAAAGCAAAAGGATACTCAGCAGAAAACTTTTGGGAGTTTTTCCTATAAGTTCCAGAACATATTACGATTTCAGAAAAGGAAGCTGTGTAGATATATTTCCTCTTGTGGAAAATCCTGAAGATTTTGGAATTTTGAAAAAAATAAACAAACCTGTTCTGATGATACTTGCTGAAAATGATAGTGTAATAGTAAGGGGAGCGGAGGAAGATTTAAAAATATTAAAAGAAAAAGTTTCAAAATGCCATGATTTTACAGGAAAAATAATAAAGAATGCAACACACAGATATATACATAAAGAACAGGAACTGAGCCGTATAATAAGAGAATGGATTGAAGAAAGATTTTAAAAAAGAGATTTTAATTTAGGAGTACAGCAGATGAAAAACGAATATTTTTATGAAATTGAAAAAAAGTATAAAGAAATACAGAAAGATATTGAAAAAAGATTAGAGGAGTACAGAGAAATTTGGAGAAACGGAAGCAACGAAGATATTCATGCAGAACTTTCTTTCTGTATATTAACGCCACAATCAAAAGCAAGAAATGCTTGGAAAGCTATAACAAACATGAGAGAGGACGGAGTTCTTTTTACGGGAACTCCGGAAGAACTTTCGGAATATCTTAATATTGTAAGATTTAAAAATAATAAAGCAAAATATCTTGTCGAATTGAGAGAACAGATGACAGATGAAAAGGGGAAAATAATTACAAAAGATTTCTTTTCAAAAATGGAAACAGTGAATGAAAAGAGAGAATGGATTGTAAATAATATAAAAGGAATGGCATGGAAAGAAGCAGGACATTTTTTAAGAAATGTAGGTTTCGGAGATGAAGTAGCAATTTTGGACAGACATATTTTGAAAAATCTTGTAAGACTTCAAGTGATAGATGAAATTCCAAAAACTCTTACAAAAAAAATATATCTTGAAATAGAGGAAAAAATGAAAAAATACTGTCAGGAAACTGGAATTCCTATGGATAGTTTTGACCTTTTATTATGGTATCTTGAAGCCGGAGAAATTTTTAAATAGATTTTTGTTTGATAAATACCCTGATATCGTGGTATAATTTTTAGGTTAAAATAGGAAAATGTAACAAAAATTAGGAGGAACAATGACGAAAAAAGCAACTGTAATAACTTATG
>UQXM01000057.1 GCA_900545035.1 uncultured Fusobacterium sp.
ATTTATTTTTCCGAATATTCTTTTTGTAGTCGGTGGACTGCAGTGCTTTGAGATGGTAAAAATAAAAGTGATAAAAATTGACAACGGAGGAAGATAACATGGCAAAAATACAAGTAATTTTAACACAGGATGTAGCAGGACAAGGAAGAAAAGGGGATATGATAACTGTATCAGACGGTTATGCAAAAAACTTTATTCTTAACAAAAACAAAGGAATTATTGCTACTCCTGAAGAACTTCAAAAAATAGAAAATCAAAAGAAAAAAGAAGCAAAAAGAAATGAAGATGAAAAAAATAAAGCAATTATCTTGAAAAATCAGCTTGAAAAAGAAAAATTAACTCTTACAGTTAAAGTAGGAGATAATGGGAAACTTTTTGGAGCTATAACAAACAAAGAGATTGCTGCTGAACTTGAAAGCAGATTTGGATTAAAAATAGATAAGAAAAAAATTGAATGCAGCATAAAAGCTTTGGGAGAACATAAAGTAACAATAAAATTACATCAAGATGTAAAAGCTGAAATAACTGTAATAACAAAAGAGTAGGAGATGTCAATGGACACTGTTGAAAGTCTTAAAAAAGTTCCAAGTGATTTGACAGCTGAAAAAGCAGTGCTGGGAGGAATATTTTTAAAGCCGGATTCTTTCGGAGATATTATAGAAATAATACTTCCTGCCGATTTTTATAAAGCTGCCCACAGGTATATTTATGAAGCAATGATAGAATGTTATAACAGCGGAGAGGGAATAGATCCTATCATTGTTGCCAATAAATTAAAAAAGCAGAATAGATATGATGAGATAGACGGAGAAAATCTGCTTTTTGAAATCATAGATGAAGTACAGACAGCCGCAAATATTGTAAAGCATGCAAAAATAGTAAAAGAAAAATCTGTATTGAGAAAATTGGGAGATGTGGGAACAAAAATTGTTGAGATGTCTTATGAGGGATATGAAGATGTGGATACAATTCTTGATAAAGCAGAGGGACTTATTTTTAAAATTTCTGAAACAAAAGAATCAAAAGATGTAATCAGTATAAGCGAAGCTATGAAAGAAGAATTTATGAGATTGGAAGAGGTATTTCATAACAAAGGTGTTACAACAGGAATATCTTCGGGATTTATAAATTTTGATGAAAAAACTAGCGGATTTAATCCCTCTGACCTTGTAATTCTTGCTGCCAGACCATCTATGGGAAAAACAGCTTTTGCTCTTAACCTTGCTCTTAATGCAGCTATGAAAAGTGAAAAATCTGTATTGATATTCAGTCTTGAGATGTCAAGTTCACAGCTTCTTCAAAGACTTCTTGCTGTACAATCACAGATTGGACTGCAAAAAATAAGAAATGGTTTTCTTGAAGATGATGAGTGGGGAAGAATAGGAATTGCCAGTGGACAGCTTGCTTCTTCAAATATAAATATAGCCGATGTGCCTAATGTCAATGTTCTTGAAATAAGAGCAATGGCAAGAAGATTAAAAGCTATGGGAAAACTTGATATGATAGTGATAGATTATCTTCAGCTAATAAAAGGTACAGGAAGAGGGGACAACAGGCAACAGGAAATATCTGATATTTCAAGGTCGCTGAAAGGAATTGCAAGAGAGCTTAATATTCCTATCATTGCTCTTTCACAGCTTTCCAGAGCTCCTGAACAGAGAGCTGACAGAAGACCAATGCTTTCAGATTTGAGAGAATCGGGAGCTATTGAGCAGGATGCAGATATGGTTGTATTTTTATACAGAGATGACTATTATAATGAAGAGAGTGAAGATAAAGGTATCACAGAGGTAATTATCGGTAAACAGAGAAACGGACCTGTGGGTACTGTAAAACTTAGATTTTTCCATGAGATTACAAAATTTGCTGATTATACAACAAAAGTAGATTAGATGAAAATTTTATTTTTATCTATATTTGTCAGAAATATATTATTAAGAGAAGAAAGGATTTTATAAATGAAAAAAGCAGAATTATTAGCACCGGCAGGTAATATAGAAAAAATGGAAATGGCTTTCCATTATGGAGCTGATGCAGTATTTTTAGGTGGAAAGATGTTTAACCTGAGAGCAGGAAGCAACAACTTTTCTGATGAAGAGCTTACAAAAACAGTTGAATATGCTCATTCACTTGGAAAAAAAGTATATGTTACATTGAATGTAATTCCTCATAATGAAGAACTGGACGAACTTCCCGAATATGTAAGATTTTTGGAAAGTATAAAAGTTGACGGAGTTATTGTTGCAGACCTTGGAGTGTTCCAAATTGTAAAAGATAATTCAAATCTTCGTATAAGTGTAAGTACACAAGCAAGCAATACGAATTGGCGTTCAGTAAAAATGTGGAGAGATATGGGAGCAAAAAGGGTTGTTCTTGCAAGAGAGATTTCTCTTGAAGATATAAAAACAATCAGAGAGAAAGTTCCTGATATTGAACTTGAGGTATTTATTCACGGAGCTATGTGCATGTCAATTTCCGGAAGATGTCTTTTGAGCAACTATATGACAGGAAGAGATGCAAACAGAGGGGATTGTGCTCAGTCTTGCAGATGGAGATATTCTCTTATGGAAGAAAAAAGACCGGGAGAATATATGCCTGTATTTGAAGATGAACACGGAACATTTATATTCAGTTCAAAAGATTTATGCACTATAAGAATGATAAACGAAATTCTTGATTTAGGTGTGGATTCTTTGAAAATCGAAGGAAGGATGAAAGGAATTTATTATGTTGCCAATGTTGTAAAAACATACAGAGAGGCGATTGATAAATATTATGCAGGAAATTTCAGCTTTGAAGAAAAATGGATAAAAGAACTTGAGTCTACATCTCACAGATTGTATACAGAGGGATTTTATCACGGCAGACCAGGAGCAGAAGCTCAAAACTATAACGACAGAAATTCTTACAGCCAAACACATCAGCTTGTAGCAAAAGTAATAGAAAAACTTTCTGCTGATGAGTATGTTCTTGCAATAAGAAACAGATTGGAAGCAGGAGAAGTATTGGAAGTAGTTACTCCAAAACATGATCCTAGAAAAATAACTCTTCCTAAAATGATACTTATAGGAAAGAATGGACATGAAGAAGAAGTGGAAGCTGCTAATCCTAACTCAACAGTAAGAGTTATTATTCCAAATGCTGATATGGAAGTTCTTGATATGATAAGAAAAGTGAAGGCTGAAAATCCCGGTGCTGAAAAAGCAGAGGAGAAATAGATGTACAAAAAAAATTTATCTGACATTATAGTAACTTGGGCAGTAAAACTATTTTTATTTCCCGTGTTTCTTGGCGGAAAAATTTTAAGAGGATTTGATATCCTTGTTGAAAAGTATAAAAAATAGAAAATAAAAAATGGGGCTGTTTTATAAATGAAGCAGTCCCATTTTTTATTTCAAAAATTTTATATTTTATTTAGTTGAGCATAATGTAGAAAAGTCTTTTATAAATTTTTCTACATTTTCTTTTTTTGTAGCCCAAGAAGTTACAAAACGGATAACACTATGGTTATCATCATATTTTTCTATAAAAGTATATTTATATTTTTCCCCCATTTTTTCAATTATATTGTTTGGAAGAATAGGAAATTGCTGGTTACTGTATGAATCAGCCATAAATTTAAAACCATTTTTTTCAAAACATTTTTTAAGCATATCTGCCATTTCGTTTGAATGTTTTCCTATTTCAAAATAAAGATTATTTCTGAAAAGCTGTCCAAACTGAATACCCAGCATTCTTCCTTTTGCAAGAAGAGCTCCTCTTTGCTTTATTGCATATTGAAATCCTTCAAAAAGATTTTTGTTTGTAAATACAACAGCTTCCCCAAACATTGCTCCACATTTTGTTCCTCCGATATAGAATACATCAGTGAATTTTGGATAATCTGAAAGAGCTATATCATTATATTCAGATGTAAGGGCAGAAGCAAGTCTTGCTCCGTCCATGAAAAGATAAAGTCCTTTTTTGTGGCAGAAATTATACAAAGCCTCAAGTTCAGCTTTTTTATAAAGTGTACCTATCTCTGTGGGATTTGAAATATATACCATTTTCGGTTCAACATTGTGAGCATCTGTATGTCCTGACAAAACTTTTTCTACAAGAGCAGGAGTTAGCTTTCCTTCAGGTGCGGAAATAAGTTCAACTTTATGTCCTGTAAATTCTATTGCTCCTGTTTCGTGGCTGTTGATATGTCCTGTTTCGGCAGAGATAACAGATTGATGAGGACGAAGAATATGGGAAATAACAAGCATATTTGTCTGTGTTCCTCCCACAATAAAACGAATATCACAGTTTTGACATTCTATTTTATTTTTTATCAATTCATAAGCTTCGAGAGTATATGGATCTTCTCCATATCCGTCAGTTTGCTCCATATTTGTTTTTAAAAGAGCTTCCAAAACTTCAGGATGTGCTCCCTCACTATAATCATTTTTAAAACTTATCATTTTTTACCTCCTTGAAAATAAGAAATGCTTTTAATAAAGTATAATAGTTTTATTCTTTTTTGTAAAGATATATATTTCAAAGTTCAGCAGTAAAAATTTGTTGAATATAAGTTGAATATGGATTATACTTAAATTAGAGAAATAAAATGTAAGGGTGATAAACATGGCAGTAATTGAAAAAATAAAAAAATTATTTTCTGTTGAAAAACTTTTGGGAAAAAATAAAGTGTTGGGAGAGCTTCCAAATGAAAAAGAAGTATATTCAAGAGCATTTAAAATATCTTGGCCGTGTACTTTGGAAACAGTACTTGTCGGACTTGTAGGCTCCGTTGATATAATGATGGTGGGGACTTTGGGGTCAAGTGCTATTGCAGCAGTAGGACTTACAAATCAGCCGAAATATCTTCTTCTTGCTCTTATCAGATCGCTGAATGTAGGGGTAACAGCAATTTCTGCCAGAAGAAAAGGGGAAAATGATTATCTGGGAGCAAACAGATGTTTGAAAGAATCTATTGTTTTGAGTTTTATTATTTCAATGACAATGGCTCTGCTGGGATATTTTTTTGCTGGAAATATTTTAAAATTTGCAGGAGCCGGAGAGGATATAATAAATGATTCTGTTGCATATTATGAAGTTTTGATGATAAGTATTGTTTTTACATCTCTCAGCTTAACAATGAATGCAGCACAGAGAGGAATAGGAAAAACTAAAATTTCTATGAAAACCAATGTTATGGCAAATATTTTTAATTTGGTTTTTGATTATCTTTTGATAAACGGTATGTGTGGATTTCCAAAACTGGGAATAAGAGGAGCAGCTATAGCAACAGTTATTGGAAGTATGGTGGCATTCTTTATGTCAGTAAAATCTCTTTTAAAAAAGGGAGAATTTCTTGAACTGAAATTAAGAGGAGGTTGGAGATTTGACAGAAAAACTACAGCTTCTCTGATAAATATAAGCGGCAGTGCAGCTGTTGAACAATTATTTATGAGAATGGGATTTTTTTCATATGCAAAAATTGTTGCAGGTTTGGGAACAGTTGCTTTTGCTGTGCACCAGATATGTATGAATATGATAGATATATCTTTTTATTGCGGAGAAGGTCTTGGAACAGCAGCAGCTTCTCTTGTGGGACAGAATTTGGGAGCAAAAAGACCTGACAAAGCAATAATTTATGGAAAAGCAAATCAGAGAATGTCAACAATAGTATCGATTACTCTGTTTTTTCTGTTTATCTTTGGAAGAAGATTTCTGATTTCTATATTTAACAGTGAGCCTGATGTTGTGGCACTTGGTTCACAGGTAATGCTTCTTATTGCTGTAACAACTTTGGTACAGACATCTCAGACTGTATTTATGGGTTGTCTTCGCGGAGCGGGAGATACAAAATTTGTTGCAGGTATATCGATATTCAGCATTGGAATTTTAAGACCGTTTACAGCATGGTTGTTTATTAATCCATTAAATCTTGGGCTTATGGGAGCATGGATTTCTCTTTCTATAGATCAGCTTATAAGATATATTTTGGGGCGGGCAAGATTTAACAGCGGAAACTGGACAAAAATTAAAGTATAAAAGGTTATAAGGAGAGTGGAAAATTGAAAAAAGAGGATATTATTAATTTAGAGGGAAAAATTGTAGATAAAGAGATTTTTCAGAGAATGTTTGAAAGTGAAGAGGTAATAAATTTTCAAAACTGCGGAATGAGCGGATTGAAAAAAGGATATTTTTGGTTTATAGTAACTTTGATTGATGGAACAGAAGTAAATATGTATTGTGATTTTGAAACTCTTTAGTAAAATATATTTTAGGTAGTTAATTTTCAGCTAAAATGTATTGAAATAAAAGAATTTTCTGAAAATTTTACAGTAAAAAACAGCTCAAAAAATAGTTGTAACATTTCTTAAATCATGTTATAATTGGACAATAAAAATGACAACTATATTTTTTCATATCTGAAAACAGATAAGTATAAGGAGCTGGAAATGTATATGACTAAAAAAGAAGAGAGAATACTGGCTGTAAAAATTACAGTGGCAGTAACTTTGGTAATAGCATTATGCTTTTACTGGGTAACCCACAATGTAGGACTATAAAAATTATAAATTGAATAAAAAAACTGTTTGAGTATTATCTAACGCATATACTTGAGCAGTTTTTTATTTTTTTGAAAATTTAATTTGGAAATAGTGATTTAATTTGGAAATGAATAGTAAAATATAGTCCTTTTCAAAAAAATGTTGCGATTAGATTAAAAAAGTGTTAAACTATCATCAATCGAATATTTGATATCAAATTTGAACATTATTTTTATGAAATGGAGGGGTTGGTATGACTAAAGTTGATTTAAACTGTGATTTGGGAGAAAGTTTTGGAGCTTACAAAATAGGAATGGATGAAGAAGTATTACAGTATATTTCTTCGGCTAATATTGCCTGCGGATGGCATGCAGGAGATTCAATGGTAATGGAAAAAACAGTAGCTCTTGCTAAAAAAAATAATACAGCAATAGGAGCACATCCGGGATTTCCTGATTTAGTAGGTTTTGGGAGAAGAAATTTAGCAGCAACACCGGCAGAAGTAAAAACTTATATTAAATATCAAGTAGGAGCTTTACAAGCTTTTGCAAAAGCAGAGGGGGTAAAGCTTCAACATGTAAAACCTCACGGAGCTTTATATAATATGGCGGCAAAAGATCCAAAGCTTGCAATGGCTATTGCAGAAGCAATAAAAGAAGTAGACAGCAGTCTTATTCTTATGGGACTTGCTAACAGCGAAATGATAAAAGCAGGGGAAGCACTTGGGCTTCAAATTGCTAATGAAGTATTTGCAGACCGTGCATACAATGATGACGGAACTCTTGTTGCAAGAAGTCTTCCTGGAGCAGTAATACATGATAAAGATTTAGCAATAAAAAGAGTTATCAGAATGGTAAAAGAAGGTAAAGTTGAAAGTATAAACGGAAAAGATGTAGAGATAAAAGTACATTCTATTTGTATTCACGGGGATAATCCGGAAGCACTTGTATTTTCCCAAAATATAAGAGAAGCCCTTATAAATGAAGGAATAGAAATATCTCCTTTGAGAGGTGGTAAATAATGAGTGAAAATAAAAATAAAGGGGCTATTGTCGGAGCAGCATTTTTAATGGCAACATCAGCAATTGGACCGGGATTTTTGACACAGACAGCAGTATTTACAGAAACATTTAAGGAAAATTTTGCATTTACAATTTTGATTGTTACAATAGCTACTTTAATAGTTCAGCTGAATATTTGGAGAGTAATTTGTGTTTCAGGAATGAGAGGACAAGATATAGCGAATAAAGTTATACCTGGATTGGGATATTTTATTGCAGGACTTGTTTCTCTTGGCGGATTAGCATTCAATATAGGGAATGTAGGAGGAGCCGCTCTTGGTTTAAATGCTCTTTTTGGATTAAATGTTACAGCAGGAGTTATAATTTCAGGAGCACTTGCAGTATTTGTCTTTTTATCAAAAGATATGGGACCTGTAATGGATAAGCTTACAAAATTTTTAGGAGCTCTCATGATAATAGTTATGGGATATGTGGCTGTAGCTGCAAATCCTCCTGTAGGAAAAGCTGTTCATGGAGCAATATTTCCTGAAAGTTATTCAGCATTGACTCTTTCTATGGTAACTCTTCTTGGAGGAACAATAGGAGGATACATTACATTTGCCGGAGCTCACAGACTTATTGATGCGGATACAAAAGGAGTAGAGAATCTTGATAAAATAAATCAAAGTTCAATAATGGGAGTATCAATTGCTTCGATTATAAGAATAATGCTTTTTCTTGCAGTGCTTGGAGTAGTTTCGACAGGATTTAAACTTGATCCGGCAAATCCTCCAGCATCTGCATTTAAAGCCGGAGCCGGAATGATAGGATATAAAATTTTTGGGCTTGTTATCTTTGCCGCTGCTCTTACTTCTATTGTAGGTGCTGCGTATACATCTGTTTCATTTTTAAAAACACTTTCAAAAACTGTTATGGCAAAAGAAAAACAATTTATAATAGGGTTTATTGTTTTTTCAACTTTTGTAATGGCGTTTCTTGGAAAACCTGTTGTGCTTCTTGTTCTTGCAGGTTCACTTAACGGACTGATTCTTCCGATAACACTTGCAGTTATTCTTCTTGGTTCAAGAAAAAAAGAAGTTGTGGGAGAATATAAACATTCTGTAATTCTGACAATTCTTGGAACAATAGTTGTATTTGTAACAGGATATGCAGGAATAATTTCATTAAAAGGAATAATGGAGTTATTTAAATAAGAAAAGCAGGAAATATTTGAGGAGGAAAAATAATGAGATTTTTAAAAGCAGGAGATTCAGCTCTGATTGTAGAGCTTGGAAATGAAATTTCTCCAATAATAAATTATAAATTAAAAAAAATTACAGATTATCTGGATAGCTTAAAACATAAAGCTATAAAAGATCTTCTTCCTACATATAGATCAATTATAGTTTATTATGATCCAATGATTTTAAGTTTTGACGAACTTAAAAATATGGTTGAACAAAATTGTACAGCAGATGACGATAGTATCCTGTCAGTGCAGAAAGAAATAATAGAAGTTCCTGTTCTTTATGGCGGAGAATATGGACCTGATATAGAAAATATTGCTTCACATAATAATCTTTCTGTTGAAGAGGTAATAAAAATACATACATCAGGAGAATATCTTGTATATATGCTTGGGTTTACTCCGGGATTTCCATATCTTGGAGGAATGGACAAAAGAATAGCAACACCTCGTCTTACTACACCGAGAACAAAAATTCCTGCAGGTTCTGTTGGAATAGCAGGGGAACAAACAGGGCTTTATCCAATAGAAAGCCCGGGAGGTTGGCAGCTTTTAGGAAGAACTCCTCTTAATTTCTTTGATCCTATGAAAGAAAATCCTTTTATTGTAACATCAGGACAGTATATAAAGTTCACAGCTATTTCAAAGAAAGAATATGATGAAATAACAGAACAGGTTAAAAACGGAACTTATACTGTAAAGCATTACTTGAAGGAGGATTAAAAATGGAAGTTTTGAAAATATTAGATGCTGGGCTTTTAACAACAGTTCAAGATTTGGGAAGATATGGATATCAAAGATATGGAGTTTCTGCTTCAGGAGTAATGGATGAATTTTCTGCAAAGGTTGCGAATATTCTTGCAGGAAATGATATAAAAGAAGCTGTGCTTGAAACTACTTTGAAAGGAGTTTCAATAGAATTTCTTGCAGATTGTGTGTTTGCTGTTACAGGAGCTGAATGTGAAACAGTTTTAAATGATAAAAAAATAAATTTGTGGAAAAGCTACAAAGCTGTAAAAGGCGATATTTTAAAAATGGGAATATGCAAAGCAGGACTTAGAAATTATATAGCATTTGCAGGGGGTATAGATGTTCCCGTTGTAATGAACAGTCGTTCAACAAATTTAAAAGCGAAAATTGGAGGATTTAATGGAAGAAAACTGGCAAAAGGAGATATTCTTTTTGTAAATAAAAATGATTTTGTACCATTAATGAGTTTTGAAAAAAAATATATTCCAACTTATACAAAAGAAATTCAAGTAGGAGTTATTCTTGGACAGCAAGAAGACCACTTTACTGAAAAAGGAATAAATACATTTTTTAATGAAATTTATAATGTAACACAGGAAAGCGATAGAATGGGAATAAGATTGACATCTGTTTCAGGAAATACAATAGAACATAAATCAGGTGCAGATATTATTTCTGACGGAATAACATTTGGAGCAATACAAATACCGGGAAGCGGACAGCCTATTGTGATGATGGCAGACAGACAAACTACAGGTGGATACACAAAAATAGGGAATGTAATTTCTTCTGATTTGACAAAACTTGCTCAGGCAGTTCCGGGAACAAAAGTAAAATTTGTGAAATATGAGCTTCCACAAGCAATAGATGCACTTTATAAAATGAATTATATAATTAATAATGAAGCTTCTTATACAGACAGAGAAAACAGAGAATATAATTATTCTCTGAATATTAATGGAAAAGAATATGAATTACAGTTAGAAATGTTAGATTAAAAATTTTATGATGGGCTGCTGCAATTATATAAACGCAGCAGCCCATTATTTTTTCTTTTTCATTAATAGTCCTATAAAATAATAATTAATATTAAATATTTTTTATTTATAAAAATCTAATATTTTTCATCTTA
>UQXM01000058.1 GCA_900545035.1 uncultured Fusobacterium sp.
TTGTAACAAAAAGTTGGAAAATTTGTAAAAAAATAGGAGAATGAAACCTGTTATGTCTTTTAAACATAAAAAAAAATATGGTCAGAATTTTTTAACTGATCAGAACAGTGTGCTGAATAAAATAATGGAGGTATCAAATATTGAGCCTCACGAAGAGATTTTGGAAATAGGACCGGGAGAGGGGGCTCTTACTGAACTTCTTCTTGAAAGAGCAGCCAAAGTTACCTGTGTGGAGATTGACACAGATCTTGAAAAAATTCTTAGAAAAAAATTCGGAAATAATGAAAAATTTCATCTTGTAATGGAAGATATACTGAAAGTAAATCTTGATGAAATTCTTTCTCCCAACACAAGAGTTGTTGCAAACATTCCTTACTATATTACATCACCGATTATAAACAAGCTTATTGAGCATAGAGACAAAATAGATGAAGCTTACTTAATGGTGCAGAAAGAAGTGGGGGAAAGAGTGTGTGCTTCTTCGGGAAAAGAAAGAAGTGTGCTTACTCTTGCAGTTGAATATTACGGAACAGGGGAGTATCTTTTCACAATTCCCAAAGAATTTTTTAATCCTGTGCCAAAAATTGATTCTGGATTTATATCCATTAAATTTTATAAAGACAGAAAATATGAAAATCTTATCTCAGAAGAGATTTTCTTTAAATATGTAAAAGCAGCTTTCTCAAACAAGAGAAAAAATATTGTTAATAATCTTTCAACTTTGGGAATTTCCAAAGAAATTATAAAAGAAAAACTGGAAATTCTTAATATATCTCAAAACGAGAGAGCGGAAAATTTAACAATAGAGCAGTTTATACAGTTAGCTGAAATTTTTGAAAAATAAAAAATTCCCCGGTCTTTAAAATTTTTGTTATAATTTTAGAGGCTGGGAATTTTTACTAAAAATATATTTTTAAATCGAGGTAATTTATGCAGAGCTACGAATTTAAAATACAAAGCAGAAAAGAGGATATCGATTTCATAAATAAAATAATTGAAGCTTATGAAGAGGTGGGAGTTGTGAGAACAACTGATGCTCAAAAAGGACTTATTACAATCATAAGCACAGAAGATTATAAAGATATGGCAAGAGATATAATCTTGGATTTGGGAAAAAATTATGTAAAAGCTGAAATTTTAGAGGAAGGACCTTGGAAAGGTATACTTTAATTTTCGGGAAAAAAGCGGGAGGAACACAATGGAAAAATTAGAAAGTCTTTTGAACTATATTTTAAAGGGACTTGTTGAAAAACAAGATGAAGTGAGAATAACTTATGAACTTATCGATGATACTATTATCTTCAAAGTAAATGTTGCCGAGGGAGAAATGGGAAGAGTAATCGGTAAAAACGGACTTACTGCAAATGCAATAAGAGGAGTTATGCAGGCAGCAGGGGTAAAAGATAAACTGAATGTAAATGTTGAATTTTTAGACTAGGTGATTTTATGGATTTGGTTACAATCGGAAAAATTACGGGAACTCATCATCTGAAAGGAGCAGTAAAGGCAAATATAAGCCTGAGCGATCCAAGTATTATTGTTGATGAGAGAGTTATGGTTGAAAAACCTAACGGAGAGAAAAAAATTCTTACTGTGAAAAAACTTTCAAATCTTGTGGCTGATAAAGTGGTCATAGAATTTGAAGAGATTACAAATAAAACAGAGGGAAATCTTCTTGCAGGAGGATTTGTAAAAATTAACAGGGATATTCTGGGAATGTCAGAGGACGAATATCTTCTTGAGGACTTATTGGGAATGACAGTTATTACTGTTCAAAATGAAATTATCGGAAAAGTCAGTGATGTTTTTGATACAGCCGCTCACGATATTATAGTTGTGGAAGATGACACAACAGAAACTCTTATTCCTAACATTGAGCATTTTATAAAAGATATTGATTTTGATGAAAATAAAATTACAGTTGAGCTTTTGGAGGGAATGAGAGAGGTTAAAGGCTCTAAAGCTGTTAATGATGAAATAGATTAAGGAGAAAAATTTGAAAGTAAATATTTTGACTTTGTTTCCTGAACTTTTTGAAGCTTTCAAATCACAAAGCATAATAGGAAGAGCTGTGAAAAATGGGCTTCTTGAAATAAATATTATCAATATCAGAGATTTCTGTTTTGACAAACATCAGCAGGCTGATGACACTCCTTTTGGCGGGGAGGGGGGAATGGTTATGAAACCTGAACCTATTTTCAGGGCATTGGAAAAGTGCGGAGGAAAAGTTATTTATACTTCTCCTCAAGGGATAAGATTTGACCAGAAAGTTGCTCTTGAGCTGAAAGAAGAAGAGGAGATAACGATTATAGCCGGACATTACGAAGGAATAGATGAAAGAGTTGTTGAAGAGAAAGTAGATATGGAAATATCAATCGGGGATTTTGTACTTACAGGAGGAGAACTTCCCTCAATGGTAATGGTTGATGCTGTGGCAAGACTTATTCCCGGAGTTATTACAAAAGCTTCTTATGAAAACGATTCTTTTTTTAACGGACTTCTTGATTATCCACAGTATACAAGACCTGCTGAATATATGGGATTAAAAGTTCCTGATGTTCTTCTTTCTGGAAATCACAAAAATATAAGAGAGTGGAGAATGAAAGAAAGCCTTAAAAGAACTTATCTGAGAAGACCTGATCTTTTGAAAGAAAGAGAATTTTCAAAAGAGGAAGCAAAATTTATGAGAGAAATAAAAGCAGAACTTGAAAAAGAAAAAGCTGAGGAGAATAAAGAGGAAGAAAAAAATGATATATAGACTGAACGGTATTGAGCCGAAATTAGATGAAAACTGTTATGTGGCAGATACAGCTTCTGTTATAGGAAGAGTTTTTGCCGGAAAAAATGTATCTGTGTGGTTTTCTGCTGTGGTGAGAGGTGATGTCTGCAATATTCATATTGGAGACAGGTCAAATATTCAGGATAATGTAACTGTTCACGGAGATGCAGAAAATGATGTGGTTATCGGAAAAAATGTTACTATAGGTCATAACTGTGTTATTCATGGCTGTACAATTGGGGACAATTGTGTAATAGGAATGGGAAGCACAATTTTAAACGGTGCTGTAATTCCTCCAAACTCAATTGTAGGTGCAGGATCTCTTGTAACTTCAACTTTTAAAAGCGGAGAAGAAGGAGTCCTTATTATAGGCTCTCCTGCAAAAACTGTAAAAAAGCTTAGCGAGAGATACCAGAAAATTCTGGAAGAAGATGCACAGTATTATGTTGATAAAATAGAAACTTATTCAAAAGAACTGGAGAGGGTGAAATAATTTTATGAGAGATAAAATATATTTAGGATTGGTACATTATCCTGTCTACAATAAAAGAAAAGATATTGTTTGCACATCTGTTACAAATTTTGATATTCATGATATATCAAGAAGCTGTAAAACTTATGATGTAAAAGAATACAACCTTATTGTTCCTGTGGAAGCACAAAAACAGCTGACAGAAAGAATCATAGGATACTGGCAGGACGGGACAGGCGGAGAGTATAATAAAGACAGAGAATCTGCTTTTACTATCACAAGAGTAAAAAATTCTATCGAGGAATGTATAGCGGATATTGAAGCAAAAGAGGGACAGAAACCTGTTATTATAACAACATCAGCACATACTTTTCCTAATTCAATAAGCTACAAAGGTCTTTCAGAAAAAGTTTTTTCTGATGACAAACCTTATCTTTTCCTTTTCGGAACAGGATGGGGGCTTATTCAGGAAGTAATGGATATGTCTGATTATATTTTAGAGCCTATAAGAGGAAATACAAAATATAATCATCTTTCTGTAAGAGCTGCCGTTGCCATTATTTTAGACAGAGTTTTGGGAGAAAATTAATTTTAATTTTCCCCGGCTCTGTTTCTTGTTTTTAAGATAATCGGAGGATATGGATAATGGGAAAAAAAGTTACAATCAAAACAAGACCGGATTTTTTTAAAAATGCAGGGGCTGAAAATCTTAAAGTAAAAGAAATTACTTTCGATGAAAGAGTAAAAAAATTGAAGATTGCCTGTACTTTGGGCGGAGCTTGTTATATATGCGAAACTGACAAAGTATGTGATGACCTCCATAAAAAATTTGGGGACAGTTTGAGCATAGAGTTTGAAATTGAATATGAAAACAGTGAAATAACAAGAAATGACCTGCTGCAGATTACTGAAAAAGTAATAAACGAGCTTAAAAAGAAAAATGCAGTTTCAAGGTCATTTCTTTATCTATACAGAATAAAAGTTGAAGACAGAAAAATTTTTATTGAGCTGAAAAACGAACTTGCCATAGAAACACTTTATGAATCAAGAATAAATTTGAAACTTGAAACTCTCTTAAATGAATATGGAATAAGAGGATTTGAAATTCATTTTATTCCGGGAGATTTTTCAAAAGAACTTGAAGCTGTGGAAAGCAAACTTGATGAAGTAATGATAGATTTGAGCAGAAAAATGGATGAGGAACAGCAGAAAAATGCGGAAAACTCATCACATCAGAATAACAGCAACAATTCTCAGCAGGGAAAAACTTACACAGCCGTTTCCAGCAGAAAAACAAAAGATATCAAGGGAACACCTGTCCCTTTGAAAGAATTTGGAGAAATTTATGAAAATGATGTTTGTGTACTGCAGGGAGAGGTTTTCAACATTGATGTAAAAGAGCTTAAAACAGGAAATACTCTTTATACAATAAGAATAACTGATAATATAAATTCCGTTACTACAAAAATGTTTGCCAAAGGACAGGAAAAAATCGATGTCAAAGTGGGAGATTTTATAAAAGTAAACGGAAGAAAACAAATTGATAAATTTGACGATAATGAAGAAATATTAATGTTAAGCAGTATTAATAAACTTGATTGGGAAAAACCTGTAAAACATGATAGTGCTCCGGAAAAAATGGCAGAACTTCATACTCACAGCAAAATGAGTGAAATGGTAGGAGTTACAGAAATAAAAGACCTTATTAAAAGAGCAAAGTCATATGGACATACAAGCATGGCTATAACAGATTATTCTGTTGTGCATACCTTTCCGTTTGCATACAAGGAAACTAAAAAAGATGAAAATTTTAAAGTTATCCTTGGGTGCGAAATGTATATGGTTGATGATGAAAAACCAATGGTAAAAAATCCAAAAGATATTTTAATAGAAGATGAAACATATATTGTTTTTGACTTGGAAACTTTTGGTTTAAATTCTCATGAGCATCCGATAATTGAAATTGGTGCTATTAAAGTTCAGGGAACAAGGATTGTAGACAGTTTTTCACAGCTGATTAATCCTAAAATGCCGATACCTCAAAAAATTCAGGAAATTACAAATATAACAAATGCTATGGTTGCGGATATGCCTCCAATTGAAGAAGTTCTTCCAAAATTTATGGAATTTGTGGGAGATGCTACAATGGTTGCCCATAATGCAAGATTTGACATGAGCTTCATAAGAAGAGATTGCAAAAAAATATTGGGAATAGATTATAATCCGACAGTTATTGATACACTTCAAATGGCAAGAGATGTAATGCCTGAACTTAAAGGATACGGATTGGGAAGTCTTACCAAAAAATTGGGAGTTGCTCTTGAAAATCATCACAGAGCTGTGGATGACTCACAGGCAACAGCGGGAATGTTTATTATTTTCCTTGAAAAATATTTGGAAAAAGGAATTACAAATCTTAAAGATATAAACGGAGGATTTCCTCTTAATATACAAAAACAGGATACATCAAATGTTATTGTGCTTGTAAAAAATCTTACAGGGTTAAAAAATATGTATCAGCTTGTTTCAATAGCTCATAAAGATAACTTTGGAAACAAAAAGCCGAGAGTAACAAGAAGCGATTTAAAGAGACTGAGAGAAGGGCTTATTATTGGAGTATCAAATACAGTACATTTTATGAATACAAGCGAACTTGTACTTGATTATCTTGATTACAATTTTAACGAAGTGGAAAAAGCTGTAGAGTTTTACGATTATGTGGAACTTCTGCCAAAATCTGCTTATTCTGAATTTATTGATAAAGATGGCACAAACAGACTTTCATCAGAAAAAGCTGTGGAAAAAATGAATAAATATTTTTATGATTTATGTAAATCAAAGAATATTTTGGTTACAGCAAGTTCCGATGTTCATTATCTTGATAAAGAAGAAAAAGATATCAGAAGTATTCTTCTATATGGAAGCGGGAATGTATTCAAAGCAGAGCAGTATATGACAGACAATGGATTTTATTTCAGAACTACTGACGAAATGCTTGATGAATTCAGCTATCTTGGAGAAAAAGCAGCAAAAGAAATTGTTGTGGAAAATACAAATAAAATTTCAGATATGACCGAAAAAGTTCAGCCTATTCCGAGTGGATTTTACCCTCCTCATCTTGATAATGCAGAGGAAACTGTAAGAAGTATGACTTATGAAAAAGCATACAGAATATATGGCGACCCTCTCCCTGAAGTTGTCAGTGCAAGACTTGAGAGAGAATTAAATGCAATTATAGGAAACGGTTTCTCTGTACTTTATCTTTCTGCACAGAAACTTGTTAAAAAATCTTTGGACAATGGATATCTGGTAGGTTCGAGAGGTTCGGTAGGTTCTTCTTTGGTTGCATACATGATGGGAATAACAGAAGTAAATGCTCTTTATCCTCATTATATCTGTGATAATCCTGAATGTAAATACTCAGAGTTTACAGATCAGCCGGGAGCAGGAGTCGATCTGCCTGAAAAAATTTGTCCGAAATGCGGCAGACCTTTAAGACGGGACGGACATTCAATACCATTTGAAGTTTTTATGGGATTTAACGGAGATAAAGTTCCTGATATAGACCTTAACTTCTCGGGAGAATATCAGTCTGAAATTCACAGATACTGTGAAGAACTTTTCGGAAAATCCAATGTGTTTAAGGCAGGAACTATTTCTACTCTTGCAGAGAAAAACGCAATCGGTTATGTAAAAAAATATTATGAAGACAATAATATTCATGCCAGTAAGGCAGAAATAATCAGAAAAGCTGCAAAATGTGAAGGAGCTAAAAAAACAACAGGGCAACATCCGGGAGGAATGGTAATTGTTCCGGGAGAAAAATCTGTTTTTGATTTCTGTCCGATACAACATCCTGCAAATGATATGAACAATGATTCTATTACTACTCACTTTGATTACCATGTAATGGATGAACAATTGGTAAAACTTGATGTATTGGGACACGATGATCCTACGACAATAAAAATGCTTCAAGAATACACAGGAGTAAATATTTATGATATTCCTATTGCTGACCCGGATACTCTTAAAATTTTCTCAGGAACAGAGATTTTGGGAGTTACTCCCGAACAGATTGATTCCACAGTGGGAACTTTCGGAGTACCTGAATTTGGAACATCTTTCGTAAGACAGATGCTTGTGGACACACTGCCGAAAACTTTTGCAGAACTTGTAAGAATTTCGGGACTTTCTCACGGAACAGATGTTTGGCTTAATAATGCTCAGGAATTTGTAAGAAGCGGAGAGGCAACACTTTCTGATATTATTACAGTTCGTGATGATATTATGAACTATCTGATTGCACAAGGGCTTGATAAGGGAAAAGCTTTCAAAATAATGGAATTTGTCAGAAAAGGAAAACCTTCAAAAGAGCCTGAACAATGGGAAGAATATTCAAATCTGATGAAAGAACATCATATTAAAGAATGGTATATTGAATCTTGTAAGAGAATAAAATATATGTTTCCTAAAGGACATGCTGTTGCTTATGTTATGATGGCTATGAGAATAGCATATTTCAAAGTTCATTATCCTTTGGCATTCTATGCGGCATATCTGACAAGAAAAATAGAAGATTTTGATTTTGAAATTATGGGAAATGAAACATCTCTGAAAGAAAAAATGAGTGAACTTAAAAAAGAAATAAAACTTGATGTTAAAAAGAAAACTCAGCTTGCTCTTTGTGAAATAATTACAGAGATGCATGCAAGAGGAATTGAATTTTTGGGAATAGACCTTTATAAATCCGAAGGATTTAAATTTACTATTGAGGACGGGAAAATAAGAGTTCCTCTTATGGGAATTGCAGGACTTGGAGGAGCTGTTATAGAAAATCTTTTAAGAGAGAGAGAACTGGGAAGTTTTCTTTCATATGAAGATTTGAAAAGAAGAACAAAAATGTCTTCAACAATAATCGAAAAACTGAAAAGTTTAGAAGCGATTAAAGGACTGAACGACACAAATCAGATTACATTATTCTAAACTTTGGAGGCATTGATTGATGTTATTAAATAAAATAAAAAAAATGGATAAAAAATATACAGGTACTTTTTTGGTGTGCTTTGCAGCTTCTTTATGGGGTTTTGATGCAATAGTTTTAACACCGAGACTGTATCATTTGAAAGTACCTTTTGTGGTATTTGCTGTTCACTGTCTGCCTTTTCTTGTGATGAGTATTTTTATAGGAAAGAGGGAGATGAAAAATATTGCAGCTCTGCCGAAAAAAGATATTATGTTTTATTTTCTTGTGGCTCTTTTCGGAGGATGTGTGGGAACTCTTTCTATTGTGAAATCGTTGTTTCTGGTAAATTTCCAGCATCTTACGGTTGTAACACTTTTACAGAAAGCACAGCCTATATTTGCTCTTATTTTGGCAAGAATAATTCTGAAAGAAAAACTCGGAAAAAATTTTTTGAATTGGGTTATATTTGCTCTTTTCGGAGGCTATATAATGACATTTGAATTTACTCTGCCTCAAATGGCACAGGTAAGTTCCGGAAATATTTTTAAAGCTACAATGTTTGCACTTCTTGCAGCTTTTTCTTTTGGAAGTGCCACTGTATTCGGAAAAAGAATTTTGACTCATTCAAGTTTTGTAACAGCTCTTTATACAAGATATTTTTTTACAACTATGATAACTTTGTGTATAGTTCTTGCAAACAATCAGCTTGGGGAAATTTTTAATGTAACACCTTTTGAATTTATGATATTCTGCATAATTGGTATTACAAGCGGAAGCGGAGCAATTCTTTTGTATTACAGAGGTCTTAGATATATAGATGCGAGTGTTGCCACAATCTGTGAACTGTCTTTTCCAATTTCATCTGTGGTGTTTGATTATATTTTTAACGGAAGACTTCTTACACCTGTACAGTTTATGGGAGCTGCCTGTCTTGTCTTTGCAATATTGAAGATAAGTAAAAATCAAAAATAATAAAAATAAAAAAGGAGATATTACAAAATTAACAATAAAACTTTGTAATACTCCTATTTTTATTTTTTAGGAAAGTATATGTTTTTAAAACTAAAAAATGAACTTCATTTAAAAAAGTAAAGTAATATATTTCTTCAAAAGGTCTGCTTTGCCATTCCTTGATTAAAGAAATAATTTTATTTGCAATTTCTGCTGAAAAATCTACATTATAAATCTTTTAAATATTTTGGAATTATTTTAGGTTTAAACTTACTATTTGTATTGTGTGAAATATCAAGTTTTATTTCTTTAATAGAAGATTTAACTTTTTTAAAGTATCTATTTCTGGAATTATTATTATCTTCTTTTTTCTATACTTTTCATACTATAATTGAGCATCTAATTCTGCTTCAAGTGTTTCTTGTATAAACTCTTTTATCAAATCTTTAACAGGATTTTTTAATATCAGTAGCAAAGTTGAAGTTTCTTTTAATAAGTTCTTTTAGTAATAAAGACATAAAAAACTCCCTTGATATTAATTAAATTATCTATGTAATTAATTAGTAATCAAGAGAGATTTTTATTTACACAAAATTTATTATACTATTTAAACTTTTTATTTCTAATTCAATATAAAAAGTAAAATTCATAATCTTTACTTAAATGCCTAAAAAATATTTACAAATCCATATACTCTCCATCTTAGTTGCCTAATATTTTGGATGTAGTACAAATTAGTGTTAAATTATTAAAGAATAAAAACTTTCTTCTTTATACGAACTATTTATAAAATGTAATAGTTTTTATTTTAAAATCATTAAAAATAATTTTCATTTAATTCAACAACAACTTCAATTTCAACTGGAATATTCCAAGGTAATGCTGCAACACCTATGGCAGATCTTGCAGGAAGTCCTTTTTCTTCACCAAAAATATCTTTTAAAAGTTGTGAAGCTCCATTGATTACTTGTGGATGTTCATAAAAATCTGGAGCACTCGCAACAAATCCTAATAATTTAACAAATTGTTTTATTTTATTTAAATCTCCTAATTCATGATGTAAATTTGATAAAATATTTATCATACAACGACGTGCTGCTTCTTGTCCTTCTTCTATTGTATATTCTGCTCCTAATTCCCCCGCCATATTCTCATTTACCGCATTATGTGGGGCCGTACCTGAAACTTGAAGTAAATTTTTTCCATATGGTTTTATTAATGTATAAATTCCTCCTTTTGGTGTAGGATCTAATAATTTTATTCCTAACTTTTCTAAATTTTCATATACGTCCATTTTAACCTCCATATTATAAATTTATTAGATATTTTCTAGAATAATTTTTTTTATTTTTTCTTCATTA
>UQXM01000059.1 GCA_900545035.1 uncultured Fusobacterium sp.
CCTATTTTATTTTTTAAAATAAATATATAACAAATATTTAGGAGGAAAATATGGCAGATATGACTAAAGAAACATTAATAGAAACAGCTGATATGATTTGCTGTAATACCTTTATTTTTAACCACAAATGGGATATGGAAGTTTGTAAAACTCCAGTAACTTTTGATAATGATATAAAATGGAATCATATCCCTTTTGATGATCCAGAGTGGACCTTTATGATGAATAGACATAAATTCTGGACTTTCTTAGCCAAAGCCTATTATCTTACAAAAGATAAAAAATATTTAGATACTTTCATCAAACAAATAAATTCTTGGATTGATAGTGTAGATATCTTTTCTGAAGAGTATAAAGGTTGTTCTCGAACTATTGAAATGGGACTTAGATGTATCAACTGGATTAAAACTTTAGAAATTTTTGAAAAAGATTATACTTTTGATAAAGAGTTTAAAACAAAAATATTTAAATCTTTAAAACAACAATGTGATGTGTTACTTGAAGTTTATGATGATTTTAGAATTTTAAGTAATTGGGGTGTTTTACAAAATTGTGGACTTATTACTTTTGCTTTTTATTACCACCTCACTGATACTGATTATTTTTCTATACCATTAAAAAGATTGAAACATCAATGTGCTATTCAAATATTACCAGATGGAGTACATTGGGAACAATCTCCTATGTATCAAAATGAAGTTTTAAACTGTATTCTTGAAGTGGCAATAAATTTCAAAAAATATAAATTTTCTATCCCACCATTTTTAAAAAGAACAATATCTAAAATAGGATACTCAAATATGGCTATGAAAAAACCTAATCATACTCAACCTATGCAAGGGGATAGTGATTATACAGATTTAAGAGATATTATTACTAGATGTGCTGCTATTTTAAAAGATGGGACTTTAAAATCTGCAGGTTATTCTGAAATTGATTTTGAATCTATTTGGGAATTAGATGAAGAAAGTATAAAAAATTATCCTAATATTCCTACTAACTATCCTAAATATCCATCTATGGCTCTTGAAGAGAGTGGAAATTTCTTTCTACGTAACTCTTTTCACAAAGATGGGAACTATCTATGGTTTAGCTGTGGAGCCATTGGAAGTGGACATGGACATGCTAATTTACTCCATTTTGATTTAAACTATCAGGGAGAAGATTTTTTAATTGATTCTGGTAGATATACCTATGTGGAAGAAAATCCTGTAAGAGTAGAATTAAAAAATTGTTATGCTCATAATACAACTATCGTAGATGATGAGATGTTTTCTAAATTTAAAGGTGCTTGGGGAATAGTTGAAGCTGCTCTTCCCTTAAATAATTATTATAAATTTAATAAAAATTTTGACTATGTAGAGGGAGCTCATTTAGGATATCTTAATCTTCCTAATCCCGTTATTCCTATGAGAAAAATCTTTTATCTAAAACCAGAGCTATGGATTATAGTAGACCAGTTTAATACATCAGGAGAACATAAGTACTCTCAATTTTTTAACCTTGATGATAAGATTACTCCAACTATTGAGAATAACTCTGTTACCCTTCAAGGAAAAAATACTCTATTTATGAAGTGGTCTGATAAATTGGATATTGATATAAAAGATATTCAAATCTCTAAAGAATATAATAAGCTCCAACCTAGTAAACGTATCACTACTAATTTTTTAAATAGTGGAGCTACTACAATAATGACTGTAATCTCTCCCAAAGATTTTAAAATTGAAAAGATAGAAGTTAGAAGGGGAAATAATGACTTAGTTAATGAAAATGAAGCTAAAGCTATTAAAATCTCTTTAGATAATGATGAAATTATTTTCTTCAATTCTACAAAGGAAATTAATAATCAAAAGAAAACTTATAAATTAAATGATACTCTTTTCTACGGTAAAACTGCCTTTTTCTTCGTCGATTGGAAATTTCTGATAATCATCTGCAAAAATTATTGAAAAAAAGGTAAAGAACAAAACCCAAAATTTTTTCATAAAAATTCTCCTTCTGCATTTTTATAAAATTAAAATATGTAAATTTGTAAAATATGTTGATTTAATATAAGTATAATATAAAACAAAAAAATAAACAATATATAATCTTTTTTATTAACCGATAAGATTACAAAATATATTGAAATTGCTGTTGATTTGCAATTCTCTTCGATTAATGATATAATAATAAAGTAAAAAAATACAAATCGCTTAATTTATTTTGTAAAATAAAGCGGGGGAACCAATTTTTCAGGGGCGAATTTTTCTTAATGAGAATAGGACAACTCATTCAGTCCGAGTCCGTCAGCTAACCTCGTCAGCGTTGATTGAGAAGCCATGTTTTTTATATTTTTTGTTAATAAAACACCATGACTTTTCATGGTGTTTTTTTGTATACAAAAAATAAGATGCTAAATTTTTTAAGGAGGTTTTATGAATTTTTTAACTTATTTGATAGAAAATAAAGAGCAGGTGATTATGCTTCTTTTGGAGCATATAAATCTTACTGTTCTTTCAGTTGCGTTGGCAATAATGATAGGTGTGCCTTTGGGAATACTTATCAGCCATTTTTCAAAAATAAACAAACCTGTAATGATGCTTGCAAATATTATTCAGGCTGTGCCGAGTATGGCTCTTTTGGGATTTCTGATTCCGTTTTTGGGAATTGGTGTGGTTCCTTCTGTATTTATGGTGGTTCTTTATTCTCTGCTTCCTATTATTAAAAATACTTTTACGAGTATAAGCGGAATAAATCCACAGGTAATTGAAGCGGCAGAGGGAATAGGAATGACAAAGTTTCAGATACTTTTTAAAGTACAGATTCCTATGGCTCTTCCTGTAATTATGGCGGGAGTAAGAATTTCTGCCGTTACGGCAGTGGGGCTTATGACGATGGCTGCGTTTATCGGAGCGGGAGGACTTGGGTATCTTGTATTTTCAGGAATAAGAACAGCAAATAATTATCAGATACTTGCCGGAGCTGTTCCTGCGTGTCTGCTGGCTCTGTTTATAGATTTTACAGCTTCAATAATTGAAAAAGCAGTTGTTCCCGAAGGAATAAGTCTTGCACACAAAACAGGAAAAAGAGGGCGTCTTTTCCAGAAAAGTGTAATGGGAGCAGTGCTTATCTGTGTATTGTATACTTTTATTAATGCAGGAATTGAAAAATTCGGAAAACAAACCGAAACAATAGTTGTGGCAAGTAAAGATTACACAGAGCAGGAACTTATGGGAAATATTTTAGCTGACCTTATTGAAAATAAAACAGATTATAAAGTGGAAAGAAGACTTTCACTAGGAGGAACACAGGTAGCTTTCGGTGCTTTAAAAGCCGGAGAGGTTGATATCTATATGGAATATACAGGAACTTTATATTCTGATATGCTGAAACATAATCCTCTTGAATCAAAAGTTACATCAAGAGAAGTTTTTGAAATTTCCAGAAAAGAAATAAAAGAAAAATTTGGCGTGAATGTGGGAGAAGAATGGGCTTTTAACAACACTTACAGACTTGCAGTAAGAAAAGATACAGCCAAAAAATATAATTTGAAAACAATAAGTGATTTGCAAAAAGTCAGCGGAAATATGATAATTTCTCCTACACTTGAATTTGCAAACAAACATGACGGACTTTTAGGACTTCAGGGAAGATACAAAGGTTTAAAATTTAAAGATGTAATTTCTATTGACGGAGCTCCTCGTTATCAGGCACTTAGTGTGGGAGAGAGCGATGTTATAGATGCATTTTCAACAGACGGACTGATAAAAACTTATGATTTGGTAATCTTGGAAGACGACAAGGAATTTTTCCTGCCATATCATGCTGTTCCGGTTGCAAAAGAGGAAACATTGAAAAAATATCCCGAACTTGTGGGAATAACAGATTCTTTAAAAGATATTATGACAGACGAAGTTATGAGAGAACTTAATTATCAGGTTGATGTGCTGAAAAAAGATCCGAAAGAAGTGGCTCACGAATTTCTTGTAAAACAAAATTTAATCGAGCAGAAATAAACAAGGAGGAAAACAGCTGATGATAGAATTTAGAGGAATAAATAAAATTTTTAAAAACAATATAGTTTTGTATGATATAAATCTGAAACTTGAAGAGGGGCAGATAATAGTTTTTGTAGGGCCGAGCGGCTGTGGAAAAACGACCACAGTAAAAATGATAAACAGACTGATAAAACCTACATCGGGACAGGTGCTGATAAACGGAGAGGATATTTCTAAAAAAAATGTGATTAATTTAAGAAGAAATATAGGATATGTTATTCAGCAGACAGGACTTTTCCCGCATATGACAATAAAAGAAAATATTGAAATAGTTGCAAAAATGCAGAAAATGAAATCCAAAGAAATTGAAGAAAAAACAAGAGAACTTTTGGAAATGGTGGGACTTGATTATGAAAAATTTGCAGACAGATATCCTGCACAGCTTTCGGGAGGTCAGCAGCAGAGAGTGGGAATAGCAAGAGCCTTAATAACAAATCCCGATATTATTTTAATGGATGAACCGTTTTCGGCTCTTGACCCCATTACCCGTTCACAGCTTCAGGACGAGCTTATAAATATTCAGACACAATTCAAAAAAACAATAATATTTGTAACTCACGATATGGACGAAGCTATAAAGATTGCAGATAAAATCTGTATTATGGGAAAAGGAAGAGTAATTCAGTATGATGACCCTGAAACAATTCTGAAAAATCCTGCCAATGAATTTGTAAGTAATTTTGTAGGAAAAAACAGAATCTGGTCTTCTCCCGAATATATAAAAGTAAAAGATATAATGATTGAAGATCCGATTACATGTTCACAGGACATCTCTCTTCTGAAATGTATCAAAAAAATGAGATATGAAAGAGTAGACACTCTTTTGGTAATTGACAGAAAAGGAAAACTTAACGGAATTATTACAGGGAAAATGATACAGAAAGAAAAAGATCACTATAAATCTGTAAAAGAGATAATGGAACAGCCGAGAGCGGTAACATCTCCGGAAAAATCAATAGTGGATATTTTGAAAGAGATAACAGAAAAAAATCTTTCCAGTCTGCCTGTTGCCGATGAAAACGGAATACTCAAAGGGCTTATCACAAAAAGCAGTTTGGTTACTACTTTGAGTCAGCAGTTTGAAATGGGAACCGATTCAAACGAAAAATCTGAAAAAGCGGTGTAGCATAAAATGAAAAGCAGTATAAAAAATAAAATTCTTACATTATTTACAGTTATATTTCTGCTGTTTGCCATAAACAGCCTTTGGGCTGTAATTAATTTGAGGAAACTTGACAGCTCCATAAATGAAATAATGAAATCAAATTATATGAGTATTACTGCTGTACAGGATATGTCTTTGACAGCAGAACGTCAGGACAGTTTACAGCTTTCATATATTTTTACAAAAAATGAAAATTTTATTGAAGAATTTTTGCAGAATGAAATAAATTTTTATGACAGTTTTGAAACAGAAAGAAATAATATTACAGAGGTTGGCGAAAAAGAACTGGTTGAAAAAATCGAGAAAAATTATGAAGCATACAGTGAAAAATTTAAAGATTTTCTGGAAGCTGAAACAGACGAGAAAATGGAAGATATTTATTTTAAAGAGATATTTCCCATATTTGAAGAGCTGAAAAAAGATTTCAGAGAGCTGATAGAGCTTAATCAAAATTCTATGCTTGTGAAAAAAGACAAAGCTGCGGAAATTTCAAGAAAAACTGTTATATCAATAATATTTTTAAGTACAGCAGTATGTTTTATAGGAATAATTTTAAGCAGTTTTATTTTCAGAAAAATTTTTGCACAGTTCAAAGAACTTATCAGCAAAATGGAAAAAATTTCAGAGGGAGATTATTCACAGAAAATATATCCTATGGACGACAGAGAATTTAAAAATCTTGCAGAAACATTTAATAAGATGTCCTCTGAATTGAGTTCATACAGAGTGATGAGCATTAAAAAATTAATGGAGGAGAAAAAAAGAGCGGAAGCAGCGGATAAATTAAAATCAGAATTTGTTGCCACAGTATCACATGAATTTAAAACGCCTCTTACATCAATGAGAATGGCTGTTGAAATGTTGTCGGATAAATCTTTCAATTCAAATCTGACAGAAAATCAGAGCGAATGTATAAAAATAATAAAAGAGGACAATCAAAGACTTAATGTTCTTATAAATGACCTGCTTGACCTTTCAAGAATAGAATCAGGAAAAGTAATAATGGATATTAAAGAAAATTCTGTTTCAGAAATAGTGGAAAGTTCTCTGAACGGTTTGAAAAAAATGTTTGAAAGCAGAAATGTTATCTATGAAACAGAGGGACTGGAAAAAAATTATAAGGTAAATGCGGATTTTAACAGAATAATCTGGGTAATGACAAATCTTTTAACCAATGCTGTAAAATACAGCAGCAAAGAAAGACAGCTTCATATTAAAATAAGAGTTTCCGAAACAGAGGATAAAAAAATACTGTTTGCAGTGGAAGATAACGGAATAGGTATTCCTCAAGAATTTCTGGAAAAAATATTTAATAAATTTATAAGAGTAACAGTATCGGAAGAGGGAGAAGTTACAGGAACGGGACTGGGACTTTCTATATGTAGAGGAATAATTGAAAATCACGGAGGAAAAATATGGGCTGAAAGCGAATTTGGAAAAGGGAGCGTTTTTTATTTTAAATTAAATGAATACAGAGCATAATAAGAATACAGAGGAGATTAAGATGAAAAAGAATATTTTAATAACAGATGATGAAAAAAATATCAGAACTATTTTAAAATTATGTCTTTCAAACGGGGAATATGAAATTGACACAGCAGTGAACGGGGAGGAAGCTCTTTTAAAAATGGATGGGAAAAAATATGACCTGCTTCTTTTAGATGTGAAAATGCCGGGAATGACAGGAATGGAAGTTTTGGAAGAGCTGAGAAACAGAGAAAATGATGTCAATGTTATAATGATGACAGCTTACGGGACAGTAAAAGATGCGGTAAAAGCTATGAAACTGGGGGCTGTTGATTTTGTTCCAAAGCCTTTCAGCCCTGAACAGATAAAAGATATTGTCAAAAAAGTTTTTTCAAGAAAGGATATTGATGAAGAAAATCTTTCTACATACGAAGATTATGTGGAACTTGCAAAACTTAAAATTATAGAAAATAATTTTGAAAAAGCAGAGGAAATTTTAAAAACAGGAATAAGCAAAGATATTTCTTCCCCTGTAACATATAATCTTTTGGGTGTGATTCACGAATACAAAGGAGATATTATTCAGGCACAGAAATATTACAGGACAGCACTGGCACTTGACCCTGCTTACGAGCCTGCAGAAAGCAATTTGAGAAGAACGATTAATTTTGACTATACACAATCAGGAATAAAATTGGATTAACGGAGAAAAAATATGTTTGAAAATATATTTAAAAAAGAAAAAGATTATGTGATTATTGTGGGCTGCGGAAAACTGGGAGCAAAAATTGCCGAAGATTTGTCAGGAGAAAGAAAAAGTATTGTGCTGATTGATAAAGATGAAAATGCTTTCAAACTTCTGTCAGATAATTTCAGTGGATTTATGATAGAAGCAGACGGAGTGGAAGAAGATACTCTTATTTCAGCAAATATTGAAAGAGCGGGTATGGTTTTTGCCACAACAGACAATGATAATACAAATATTATGATAGCTCAGATAGCAAAGTATATTTATAATGTTCCCACTGTGATAGCCAGAGTTTACGAGCCGAGCAGGCAGGAAGTTTATAAAAAATTCGGAATAGATACTATAAGTCCTATTCAGCTTTCAACAGAGGAATTTAAAAAAATAATATCAGACAGGGAGAACACAAAATGAATATAGTTATTGCAGGAGAGGGAAAAGAAATTCATTTTCTTATTAAAACATTTATATCACAAGGACATCATGTGGTTTTTATAAATAATAACGAAGAGCAGTGCAAAAAATTTGCAAGGCTCCATGAAGAGATAGATGTTGTTTTGGGCGACCCTACAAAACCGGAAGTTTTGGAAGATGCGGAAATAGATTATGCTCATGTGGTAATATCTCTTATGAATTATGATCCTGACAATCTTGTAGTTTGCCAGATTGCCAAAGAGATGTATGGTGTGAAAAAAACTTTTGCTGTGGTAAATGACCCCAAAAATATTGCAATTTTCAA
The DNA here is from genome assembly GCA_900545035.1 of uncultured Fusobacterium sp. Lineage (GTDB taxonomy): Bacteria > Fusobacteriota > Fusobacteriia > Fusobacteriales > Fusobacteriaceae > Fusobacterium_B. The sequence goes on from UQXM01000059.1 coordinate 8,160, forward strand.
AAAACTGGGAGTAAATACTGTAATCAGCACAGCAAATATTATTTCGTCAATTATAGAGCAGAAAGTTTCGGTTGAAGATATTACCAACCTTATTTCCGTTGATGAGGGAAAAGTTTCTGTGATTGAAATAACAATAAATTCTGACAGCCCTGTTATAAATAAAACTCTGGCTGAAATAAGTATTCCGAACAGTGCTGTTGTGGGCTGTATTTTAAGAAGCGGAGAAGCTTTGATTCCGAGAGGGAATACAGTCGTTTTGGAAAATGACAGACTTCTTGTTATCTGTCTTTTTGAATATCAGCATGAGCTTTTCAAGATGTTCAGAGGGAGAGAGGAATAACGAATGGAAAACAATATTTTAGGAAAAAAATATAAATATATTTTGGGATATACAGGAATAATAATGATGATAGTGGGATTTTCAATGTTTACTCCCCTTCTTGTTTATCCGATTTATCCTGCTGAAAAAATTGAAGTGTTTTCTCTTGTTATTACAGCTGTGTGTTCTGTAGTTTTAGGATTTGGTGCAAAAAACTTTTTCTCAAAGAAAATGACAATGTAAAACTTTCTATTCAAGAGGGAGGAGTAACTGTTGTTTTCTCATGGATAACAGCGGTTATAATTTGTGCACTTCCTTTTGTAATTTCAGGACAGTTGAATTTTGTTCAGGCTGTGTTTGAAGCAGTTAGCGGATTGACAACAACAGGGCTTTCAGTTGTGAATGTTGAAAAAACTTCAAATATTTTTCTTTTGTGGAGAAGTGTGATGCAGTTTTTGGGAGGAGCAGGATTGGCTGTAATTATGTTGTCAGCAATAATCGGACCAAACGGTGTGGGACTTTATAATGCAGAAGCCCGTTCCGACAGACTTATGCCGAATATAAAAAAATCCACAAAACTGATAATGATAATTTATGTGGGATATATTATCGGAGGAATTATTTTATATATTCTTTTCGGAATGCCGTGGTTTGATGCTGTAAACCATTCGATAGCGGCAGTGTCAACAGGGGGATTTTCAACCAAGACAGCCAGTATAGGATATTATGAAAGTGTTTCAATAGAACTTATTACAATAATATTGATGATTCTCGGAACGATAAACTTTGCAGCTCATGCAGTTCTTTTGAAAGGAAAAATAAAAAATTTTTGCAGAATAGGAGAAATAAGATTTATGACTCTTCTGTTTTTTATTTCAATTCCAATAACTTTTTATTTTTGTACAATAAATCTTTTTGAAAGTGTATCGAAAGCATGGAGAGTAGCTGCCTTTGAAATTGTGTCGGCGGTGTCAACCACAGGATTTTCCACAGTGGGATATGGAAATTGGAATGGTTTTGGAGCGTTTATGTTGATAATAGTTATGATTATCGGAGGAGGTTCAGGTTCTACGGCAGGAGGAATGAAACATTACAGAGTATATGTACTTCTTAAATCTTTGTGGTGGAATATAAAATCTTTTATTCTGCCGAAAAGAATTTTTAAACAGTATTATGTTATAAGACCGGAGGGAAAATATTATGTAAACGATAAACATATAAATGAAATAAGCAGTATAATAACTGTATATCTTTCAATGTTTGTTGTTTGTGTGTTTATTCTTTTGGCTCACGGTTACGGAATAAAAGAATCGATGTTTGAAATTGCTTCATGCCTGAGCACAGTGGGACTTTCCATGGGAGTAACTTCTCCCGATGCACCAAGCTTTGTTTTAATAACCGAGTCAGCTGCAATGTTTATGGGAAGACTTGAATTTATAGTTGTGTTCTATGCTTTTTTAAAAATTATAAAAGATATGAGATTTGCATTCGGTAAAGAGAAATTTTAGAAGACGATATTATTTTATATCGTCTTCCAATAATTTTCCTAATTTCCGAAGAAATTAAAAAACAGCTCATCTTGCTCAGGATTATGTACTACATAACCGACAGCAATTTTATTATTTGTTAATTTTATAATTTCATCGGCTTTTTCTTTTCCAAAAGCACCGCAAAGCTCTATAGCTCCTACACCTTCTTTTTCCAATTCTAAAACTTTATTACGAGCATCTTTAAATGAATTAACAGTGCAGACATAAGTAACAGAGTTTCCTGTTTCAAATTTTGTATTGTGTTCTTTGGAATAATTTTTTCCCATTAAGATAAAAGCAAATTTTCTCATAACTCCTCCTAAACAATTAAGTTTTTATAAAATATTCTATAATTTTTTATTATAAAAATCAAATTATTTTTCAAAATATAAGTCCTATA
>UQXM01000060.1 GCA_900545035.1 uncultured Fusobacterium sp.
CAAAATGTTAGAAATTTCTAAAAAAAATTTTAAAATAGAAGCAGCTATTTGTGGAAAATGTATTTTTATTTGTCCATATACTCAAAGATATATAAAACAGGCAGTACAATTTAAATAGTACTGCCTATTTTGAGTGAAATATATGAGTTAAGTAAAAATTTATTTTAAATATCTGCAGGTTTATTAAAAACTTCTCTATCAAGTTCCCCTTCCATTGCTGCTACACACATAGAAGCAACTAAATCTCCAGAAGAGTTTGTAGATGTATGAGCTTGGTCTATTATTCTATAAATTCCAGCAACTAAAGCTGTTGCTTCTAACGGAAGTCCCATTTGTGTCAATAATGTTATAGATATAACAAGTCCTATCTGAGGAGTTGCTGCACATCCAACACTTAAAAATGTAGCTTGAATTACCAATAATATTTGCTGCTGAATAGATAAATTTATTCCATATAATTGACTGGCAAATAAAACTATAATTCCAAAATATATACAAGTCCCATTCATATTTGCTGTTGCTCCCAATGGAAGTACAAAATTTGAAACCTCTTTAGAAATTCCTAATTTAGGAGCAACTTCCATAGAAACCGGAAGAGCTGCTGATGAAGTACAAGTACTAAATGCGATTATCCAAGGCTGAATAGCTTTTTTCCAAAATTTAATAGGACTGACTTTTGCAATAAACATCAATAAAACACTGTAAACAACAATTACTACAATTGCATTTGCTAAATAATCTGTAAGTATAAATTTTAATACCGGACCAAATATTGCAGTCCCGTATCTTGCCATTGCTACAGACATAAGACCAAATACTCCATAAGGAATAATAGAAATTATTAATCCTATTATATTAAACATTGCTTCTGCCAAATTATTAATTATTCCTGCTAAAGGTTTTCCTTTTTCTCCCATCATAATAATCGCAAATCCTAAAAGAAGCGAAAAGACAATTATAGGCATCATATCACCACTGGATAAAGATTGAAATGGGTTATTAGGCAATAAATCCAGTATAGTTTTATAAACTCCGGGTAATTCTTTAACAGCTACATTTCCTGAAGCTGTACCAAGTAACACTCCTTTTCCTGGTTTAATTATATTAGCTAACAATAAACCTATTGAAGCTGCTATTGCTGATGTTGTCAAAAAGAAAACTACAGTTTTTAATCCAACATTACGTAATTTTTTTATATCTCCTAATGATAAAGCCGCATCTGTTACTGAAAAGAATACCAATGGAACTATAACCATTTTAATTGCTTTTATAAAAAAATCCCCAAGAAATTGTAAAAAAGGTAATATATGATTATTTATAACGGGATTTTCTGTTCCTCCCATAAAATTTAATATATATCCTGCAAAAATTCCTAAAAACAATGCTATAAAAATCTTAATATGCAACGGCATTTTCTTTCTCTCTTTTGTTATACCCATTTTTCCCTCCTAAATGTATGATTCCGGAATTTTTAGTCTTTTTTAAAGCTGCTTTTTATATCAAAAGTATACCTGATATTTTTAACTATTCAAAATCATATAAAAAAATATTATAGGATATTCATTTTTATTATATGATTTGCAGATTTTTTGAAAAATAAGTTATCATTATGTTATCAAAACAAACAAAGCAACGCAGACAAATAAAAATATATAAGGAGTGGTGTAAAATGGAAGACAACAGAATCATTGAATGTATTGAAAGAGCAGATTATTTAATAGGAACTTGCATAGCAGTAAAACCAGGTGAAGAAGTATTAATCGCAATTGATCCACAAACAGATATGAGAATGGCTAATGCAATTGCTGCTGCAGCATTAAAGCGTGGAGCTGAATATAATATTTCCATGATGCCGGTAAGAGGAAAAGATAAAGCTACTATTTTCCCAAAAACTCTAGAGCTTGCAATGGAAGCTTGTGATGTATTCATTGGTATGACTACTGCTTCAGGAGCAGCTATATATAATAACAGATTAAAAGAACTTATCAATGAAAAAAGTTTAAGAGAATGTTCTATCGTTCTTAGAAATATCGACAACTTTACTCGTGGCGGAGCTCTTGCAGATTACGAAAAAGTTTACGCTGATGGTGTAAAACTTCAGTCTGTATGGAGAGGAAAGAAAAAAGCTCATATAACTACTCCTGCTGGAACTGATTTGTATATGGAAATGAACCAAATGGAACCAATCATTGAATGTGGAATTGCTAGAAATCCTGGAGATGCTATGGCTTGGTCTGATGGAGAAGTTTCTTTAGGACCGGTTATCGGAACTACTCACGGAAAACTAGTTATTGACGGACCTATTTGCTATTATGGATGTCCTACTACTCCTGTTGAATTAAAAATAGAAAATGGGCGTATAGTTGAAGTTGTTGGTGGAGATCCAAAAATATGTACTGAAATCCGTAGACAAATTGCAGAAGTTAAAGACAGTGATAATATAGCGGAAATTGGAATAGGATTAAATAGAAACTGTTTATTTAATGGAGATTTTGAAGAAGAGAAAAAAGCATATGGAACTTGCCATATAGCTATGGGTAATGGATTCTATTACGGTCAACCTGCAAGATCTACTGTTCATATTGATATGGTACAATACAATCCTACAATAGAAATGGATGGAGAAATTATTGTTAAAGACGGTAAAGTTCTTTGTGTAGAAGAGTAAAATTATGACTAATAAAACTTCCTGAAAAAAGACAGCTTAAGCTGTCTTTTTTCCTTATATAATATATTTATATTTCTTTATACAAATTTACTTCTGATTTTTCTCTTAATTCTCCAAGCATAGGGACAATTCTTTTAAAATGTTCAGTATTATTATGAAATTCAATAGCTTTCAAATCTTTCCATTCTTCTATAAATGCTACAATATTTTCATTATTTACATCTTCAAAAAGAGAATATGATATATTTCCCTCTTCTGCTCTACTTTTTTGAATAAGTTCTTCAGCTGTTTTTATAAATTCAGCTTTCTTCCCCTCTTTTAAAATATTTTTTGCAACTATTTTTATCATTTAAATCCTCTCCTTTCAGAAAATATGTTATAAAATAATTCTATCACATAAAAGGATTTTTTGTTATAATATTATTTAGAAAAAGAAAAACGAAAGGGATTTACAAAACAAATGAAAAAATATATTAAAGAAATAATTGTGGTTGAAGGAAGAGATGATATTACGGCTGTAAAAGCTGCTGTTGATGCAGAAGTTATTGCTGTGAACGGATTTTCTGTCGGAAAAAATATAGAAAAAATAAAAGGAGCTTACGAAAGAACAGGAATAATCGTCCTTACCGATCCTGATAATGCAGGAAACAATATAAGAAACTTTATTCAAAAAAGATATCCAAAGGCAAAGCATGCTTATATCAGCAGAGCAGAAGGAACAAAAGAAGGAGATATCGGAGTGGAAAATGCTTCTCCGGAAGCTATTATAAATGCTTTGGAAAAAGCAAGATGTGAAATTTCTGAACCAAAAGAAATATTTACTCCTGAACTTCTTTTTGAATATCATCTTATTGGGCATTCAAATTCTGCCGTTTTAAGAGAAAAGCTCGGAGCAGAACTAGGACTAGGATATTCCAACGGAAAACAACTTCTTTCAAAATTAAATCGTTATAATATTACGATGAAAGAATTTCAAAAAGCACTTGAAAATATTAACAAATAAATTTTTTTAATTTACTTTTTTTTAAATTTCATGTAAAATAATAAGGTAGTGTATAAATATATATAGAGGTGGGATTTAAATGGACACATATTCCTCGTGGAATATTGAATTTAATGAAACTAAAAAATTTAATATATAGAAGCTCTTTGTCTGCTTTCCATGACGAAGAGTTTTTAAATGGAAGGTGGAAAGATGATACAAGTTTTCAAAACTAATCCTATGGATAAGCTGGAAAGTATCTATTTTAAAGATGACGAAGAGATAATAGAAGATGTATCCATATTCAGAGAAAAAAATACATGGATAAATCTTACTGACCCAAATGATGAAGATGTGGCAGCTATACAAAAAGCTCTGGATATTCCTGTGGAACACTTAAAAGCAGCTTTGGACGAAGAAGAAAAATCTCGTTTGGAAATCGACGGAGATATTTTGCTGATAATTATAGATGTCCCTATTCACAGTGAAAAAGACAAATGTTCATTCACTACAATACCTCTTGGTATTATAGTTCTAAAAGACAATATTATAACTGTTACAACAGAAAAGTTTCCTCTTATAGACGAATTTGTAAAAGGAAGAATAAAAGGATTTTTCACATATAAAAAAACAAGATTTATATTACAGCTTCTTTTCAGAAACACATCATACTATCTGTATTACCTAAGACAAATCGGTCGTGTTGGAGATGTTGTGGAAAATCGTTTAAAAAAATATATGGAAAATGAAGAGCTTATGTTGCTTCTTGAACTTGAAAAAAGTTTGGTTTATTTTACCACTTCACTGAAATCTAATGAAGCCGTTCTGGATAAAATAATGAGAATGCAGCTTGTAAAAAAATATCCTGATGATTTGGATCTTCTTGATGATGTAATTATCGATACAAAGCAGGCGATAGAAATGGCAAGTATTTATTCAAGTATTTTGAGCGGAACAAGAGATGCTTTTTCAACAGTAATGTCAAACAACCTGAACAATGTTATGAAAAGACTTACTTCAATTACAGTTGTTTTAGCTATTCCTACTATTATTTCAGGAATATGGGGAATGAATGTGGCAGTTCCTTTTGCAGAAAATCCTTTTGGATTTGCAGCAGTAATAATTTTATCTGTTCTTATCAGTATCATTATCACTTATCTGCTTTCTAAAAATAAAATGTTATAAAAATTTTAAAATGACAGTCCCAAATTCAAGACTGTCATTGTTTTTTATTACTTATATTTTATTATTTCTGAATAAATTGGTTTGTACTTTCATTATAAACAAAACCATTTTTTTCAAAATATTCCAATAATTCCATTTTATTTATATCCATATCTTCACACAAATCATTAAGAGATGAATAAAAATCCCTCAATTTCATATTTATCATACTGTAAGCGATATTTATGTCCATATTTAAAAAATTCATTTTCTTTTTTCTCCTTTTTCTTTTCTCAATATATTTTAAATTAATTTATATTTTTTGTCAATTTTATAAAAATAAAAGCTCCGACTTTTATATCAGAGCTTTTAAAATTATTTTATTTTTTAAATTTTAATTTTTTATTCTTCTGCCTTTGCTTCAGCAATTATTTTTGCTGCCACTTCATCAGGAGCATAATCATATCTTATAAATTCAAACTCAAATTTTCCTCTTCCTTGAGTCATTGATTTAAGGTCAGTTGCATATCCCAATACCTCTTTATGAGGAACTTCAACTGTAATTTTTTGTTCATTATAATCCATTGGATCCATTCCCAAAATTCTTCCTCTTCTTTTATTCATATCTCCCATAATATCTCCTGTATATTCTTCAGGAACTATTATTTCCATTTTTACAATAGGCTCTAAAATAACAGAAGAAGCTTGTTCAACTGCTTTTCTGAATGCTAAAATTGCAGCCTGTTTGAATGAAAGTTCGTTTGAATCAACAGGGTGATAAGAACCGTCATATAATGTTGCTTTAAAGTTTATTACAGGATATCCTGCAAGAAAACCTTTTTTGGCAGCTTCATGAAGTCCTTTTTCAACAGCCGGAAGATATTGTCTTGGAACAACTCCTCCTTTAATATTATCTACAAATTCAAATTCTTTATCATATAATGGCTCAAATTTAATAAATACATCTCCGTATTGTCCTGCTCCTCCTGATTGTTTTTTATGTTTTCCCTGAACAGAAACTTCTTTTCTGATTGTCTCTCTGTATCCTATTTTCGGAGTGCTTAATGTAGCTTGAACTTGGAATTTATTAAATAATTTTGATACAACTATTTGAAGATGAGTTTTTCCCTGTCCTCCGATAAGAAGTTCTTTTGTTTCTGTATTTCTTATTACATTCAAGCTTGGATCTTCTTCAATAAGTTTTTGTATTGCAGTACTTATCTTATCGTCATCAGATTTTTTGACAGGAATAATGTTCATGTACAAACATGGTTTAGGGAACGGAACTTTGCTGTAAACTATTGGATTGCTTTTATCGCAAATTGTATCCCCTGTTTTTAAATCCTGAATTTTTGTAGTTGCTGCAATATCTCCTGCCACAACTCTTTCTGTTTCTCTCTGCTTAATACCTCTGACAAAATAAAGATTTGCTATTCTTTCTTTTCTTCCCTGAGAAGCATTTAATACTTCCATATCTCTGGTAAGACTTCCTGAAACCACTTTAAATAAAGAAATTTTTCCGATAAATGGGTCAACTATTGTTTTAAACACAAATGCTGAAAATGGTTCGTCTGTACTTACTATTCTTTCAACTTTTTCTCCTGTATCAGGATTTGTTCCGTATCTTACTCCTCCTCTTGATTCTTCAGGAGTAGGCATATAATTAAACATCATATCAAATAATGTGTGCACACCGATAAGATTTGCTGCCGAACCTACAAGAACAGGAACTACATCTCCGTTAATAACTCCTTTACGAAGTCCTGCTTTTATTTCTTCCTCTGTAAAATCTTCTCCGTTAAAGAATTTTTCCATAGCTTCTTCACTTGTTTCTGCCACTGCTTCCAAAAGAAGATTTCTTACATCATCAAAATCTTCATGTGGAACAAGCTCTTTATCCACACAACATTCTCCGTTAAATACTCTGCATTTTTTTTCTATTACATTTATAAATCCCTCAAAATTTTCTCCCTCTCCAAGAGGAATACAGAAAGGTGCTACTTTTTTACCAAATTTTTCTTTTAAATCAAGAAGAATTTTTTTATAATTAATTGCTCCTTTATCCATTTTGTTTATAAATAATATTCTCGGAAGTTTTCTTTCTTCAACCATTCTCCATGCTTTTTCAGTTCCTACTTCTATTCCCGCACTTGCATCAAGAACAATTACAGCCCCTCCTGTTACAGCAAGTGCTGATATTACTTCTCCCGAAAAATCAAAATATCCGGGTGTATCCAAAATATTAAATATTTTTTCTTGATAATCCAATGAAATTACAGAAGTGTTTATTGAAAATTGTCTGTTTATCTCTTCATCATCATAATCAGACAATGTATTTCCTTTTTCTATACTTCCCATTTTGCTTGTAACATTTCCTGCAAATAATAGTGCTTCAACCAAAGATGTCTTTCCTGAACCTCTGTGCCCCAAAAAGCTGACATTTCTAATTTTATCTGTAGTATAGTTTTTCATAATGCTGCCCTCCGTATTAATATTTTGTGTATCACTCGTATCTAATACTGTATATAGCCCATAAATGAAAAATAATCAAGAGGGAAATTTAAAAAAATTAAAGGAGAGAACAAAATTCTCTCCCAATCTATAATTATTTTAATTTTTCTAAAAGATTTTTTCCTGCTTTGAATCTGATGCTTTTTCTTGCTTCGATTTGAACTTCTTCTCCAGTTTTAGGATTTCTTCCCATTCTTGGTGCTCTTTGAACAACTTCAAGTTTTCCCCAACCTATAAAGTTAATAGTTTCTCCTGCTACAAGAGTTTCTTCCATTGCATCTAATATTGCATCTAATTTTCTTTCAGCATCTGCTTTAGTAGAAAATACTCCTTTCACTTGAAGTAAACTTGCTAATTCTTTTTTTGTCATCTTTTATTTCCTCCAAAATCTATTAAATTATAATTTTTTATGCAACCTCTAAGTTATATCATATTTATCAAATAATTTCAATCATATTTTTGTTTATTATCAATATTTTTTACGATATAGACAATAGGTGTATCATATCTGAAAAAATAAATCTGTATGTGGCAATAGAATAATAAAAATATATATGGTAAAATAATTATTAAGAAAAAAATTTTTTAAGGCGGTCGATATTTATTATGAATAAAGAATACTATTTTGATAACTCTGCCACTTCAAATCCAAAACCGAAAAATGTTATTGAAAAAGTGCAGGAAGCCCTTATTCATTTTAACGGAAATCCGGGAAGAAGCGGTTACAAAAAAGCTGTGGATATTGACAGAGAGATATATAATGTAAGATTAAAAATTGCAAAATTTTTTAATATAAAAAATCCTTTACAGATTGCTTTTACAGCAAATGCCAGTGAAAGTCTGAATTTTGCTATAAAAGGAACAGGTCTTGAAAATTGTCATGTAATTTCCTCTGTTCTTGAGCATAATTCAGTTCTTCGTCCTCTTAATTATCTCCGTGATGAAAAAAATATTTCTTTGTCTTTTGTATCTCCTCATAAAAATTCAGAAGATTTTTTGAAAGAAATAAAATCACTGATAAAAGAAAATACGAAAGCTGTAATATTAAACCATATTTCCAATGTTACAGGATATATTGCAGATATTGAAGCTGTGGGAAAATTATGCAGAGAAAAAAATATTTTGTTCATAGTTGATGTTTCCCAAAGTGCAGGATTTTTAAAAATAGATGCAGAAAAATTCTGTATCGATATTTTATGTTTTACAGGACACAAATCTCTTTTCGGCATTCAGGGAACAGGCGGAATATATGTCCGTGAGGGAATTTTGTTAAATCCACTTCTTGAAGGAGGAACAGGAAGTTTTTCAAAACTTCCCAGACAGCCGAAAAGAATGCCCGAACTTTTGGAATGCGGAACTCTTAATACACCTGGAATTTTATCACTGGGAGCAGGAATTGATTTTATAAATTCTGTGGGACTTGAAAATATTAAAAACCATGAGTATTCTCTTACAAAAAGATTTATCGATAAAATTTCACATATTGATGAAATTATAGTTTATGGAGAAAAAGATGTTTTCAGAGGACCTGTTGTAAGTTTAAACATAAAAAATATTTCTTCGGCAGATTTGTCAGCAGTGTTGGACGAAGAATTTAATATCTGCACAAGAAGCGGATTTCATTGTGCTCCGCTTGCCCATAAATTTTATGGTACATATGAAGCAGGAATGGTAAGATTTTCTTTTGGATATTTTAACACAGAAGAAGAAATTGATTATGCTGTGGCAGCTCTGAAAGAAATCTGCAAAGAATTATAATTTATTTTTTTCTTTTATACATTGATAATAAAAGAATTTTTGAATTTTAAATTTCGAAAAACCTCAAAAATTGCACTTTTTAAAAAATTTTATTTGACAAGAACAGATAATTTATGATATTATTGTATCTGTTCGAGGGGATATAGCTCAGTTTGGGAGAGCGACGCACTTGCACTGCGTAGGTCAGCGGTTCGATCCCGCTTATCTCCACCATTGCCTAGGTAGCTCAGTTGGCTAGAGCATACGGTTCATACCCGTACGGTCGATAGTTCGAATCTATTCCTAGGCACCATTTGAAAATATTTTCCTTACTGATAAATATCAGTGAGGATTTTTTTTATTCATAATACTATTATAATAAATAAGAGGATTTGAAAATTATGATTATCAGAAAATATAAAAATTCAGACTCCGAAAAACTTTTCAAACTTTTTTATGACACAGTTCATTCTGTCAATTCAAAAGATTATACAGACAAGCAGATAAATGTCTGGGCTTCTGCTGATACAAACATTAAAGAATGGGGAAAAAGATTTTCAGAAACTTATACAGTTATTGCCTTAGAAAATAATATTATTATAGGATTCGGAAATATAGACAGCACAGGATATCTTGATATGCTCTATGTTCATAAAGATTATCAAGGAAAAAAAGTTGCTTCTTTTATCTGTGATAATTTGGAAAAAACTTTTAATGTTTCTGAAATCACTGTTCATGCTTCCATTACTGCAAAACCGTTTTTTGAAAAAAGAGGTTATGAGGTAATTAAAAAACAACAGGTTAAAAGAAAAGGAATTTTCTTGGAAAATTATATTATGAAAAAATTTTTATAAAAATAATCAAAGGATAATTATTGAAAATAAAAGTTTTTTAATCTCTTGAAAATTTTTTGAAAAAAATAAATATTTTTTGTTGACAGGTTTTTTATTTTATGATATTATTACTCTTGTGCTTGGGGATATAGCTCAGTTTGGGAGAGCGACGCACTTGCACTGCGTAGGTCAGCGG
>UQXM01000061.1 GCA_900545035.1 uncultured Fusobacterium sp.
CTTTAAATGTTTCTCTTTGAGCATGTACATTATTTATTGCCAACATAGCTGCATTAAGAGCGTTTATTCCTTCAAAAGGAGCAGACCCTGCATGAGCCTCTTTCCCTATAAATTTAACCTCTTTTCCTATAAATCCGTTGCTGACAGGACCTGTTAAAACTTTTTTATCTCCTGTGTCAAGAACATGGAACATAAGAGCCATATTTACATCATCAAAAGCACCTCTTCTGATAAGTTCCTGTTTTCCTCCGAAAAATTTTATCTGTCCTTGTTTTTTCAGTTCGCTTCTATATGCAAGTTCAATAAATTCTTCCGCAGGCGTTGCCATAAAATCAATTTTTCCGTCAAGTTCTTTATATACTCCTGATTTTATAAGTCCTGTTGCTGCTCCAAGCATTCCTGCTATCTGCACATTGTGTCCACAGGTATGAGAAGCACCTATTGCATTTGCATCACAGTGCTCACTGCATGAAATTCCGTCAAGTTCTCCAAGGACTGCAATTTTTGGACCTTGCTTATCTTCGTTTATTCTTGCTCTGCACCCTGTATATGCAATTTTATCCTCTGTTTCTATTCCAAGTTCGTTTTTGAAAAACTCCCTTACAGTTTTTGTTGTTTCAAATTCTTTGTAACCAAATTCAGGATTTGCATATATTTTTCTTCCAGCTTCAATTATTATATTTTTATTTTCTTCAATAGCTTTTACTACTCTTTCTTTTAATTCTTCTTTTGTCATTTTAAATCTTCACTTCCTAAATTTATTTAGAAATATATTTAATCACTGCTTCTGTTGTTTTAAAAAGTTCAAGAGTATCCAATCTTTCGTCAACAGTATGCACATCATACATTCCTACTCCGATTATAATAGAATTATAACCTTGTTTTGCAAAAATATTACTGTCTGAACCTCCTCCTATTACTTTCAGTTCAGTTTCCACACCAAGATTTTCGTAAACTGCGGCAAACTCTTTTGCAAATTTTAAATCGTCTTTTGGTTTTAAATTAGGGTAATCGCAGCTGTAATCAAGTTTGTATTCTCCACCCATTTTTGCAACAGCTTCTTTACAAGCTTCTTCATATTTTTTTATAACTTCTATTATTTTTTCTTCTGAATGACTTCTTACTTCTCCTTTTACAAAACAGTTGTCTGAAACAACATTTGTAGGAAATTCAGAATTTATTACACCAATATTTGATGTAGTAAGAGCATCAATACGCCCCATTTCCATTTTTGATATTGCAAGAGCTGCAACATTTATTGCATTGATTCCTTTTTCAGGTTCAATTCCGGCATGAGCTTTTCTTCCTGTAAAAGTAATTTCAAAATCATATTTGCTTGGAGCAGTATGAGCAATTATCCCTGCTCTTCCTGCATTATCTATAACAAGCATATTTTTAGCAGGTTTTATATTTTCAGGAACTAAATCCCAATTTACATTTTTTGCTCCTTGAAGTCCTGCTTCTTCACATGGTGTCAGAACAATATAGATATCTTCGTGAGAAGCTCCTGTTTCTTTAAGAGTTCTTAAAACTTCAATAATACTTGCAATTCCTCCCTTGTCATCTCCTCCAAGAGTTGTAGTTCCGTCAGTTTTTATAATATCTCCCTCAAACACAGGATTAACATTCATATTTGGTTCAATAACATCCATATGTGCAGCAAGAGTTATTCCTTCCCCTTTAATATTTCCTTTTATTTTGGCAAATATCACAGGAGCATTTCCTCCGTAATTTTTATATCCCTCATCAAGATATATTTCCGCTCCCATATCTTTTAACAAATTTACCATATATTCAGCAAACACAGCCTCGTTTTTAGACGGCGAATGTATTTTTATCATCTCTATAAAAGAGCTTATAATTCTTTCTCTATTCATAAAGAATCCTCCCTTTAACCTCTTAGTTTTATTTATGCTTTATGTTCTTTATCCATTATTTTTTTAGCAAATGTTATTGTTGTAAATACAGATACTAAAGTTACTATGAAAGATGGATTTCCAGGAATAAGTGCTACTATTTTTGTCATTACAAATGAAACTGCAAGAGCAAATAATCCTGTTTTTGGAGATTTAACAGCAAACTGAGCAAAAACTCCTCCGAATAATGCAGGGATTATTAAACTAAGTACAGTCATAAATGACTCTGGAAGTTTTGATAATAAAGTTTGTCCAGCAAGAACTGAAAGCATTAAGAAAAAAATTCCTACCCAAATAGAAACTCCTATACCAATTGTTCCCATAATTGCTCCCTCATCTGTTCCTGTTTCATATCCTGAACTTTCAACAGCTGATATTGCAGCAGGTATTCTCATATTAACAAGGTTTCCTGAAAGGAATCCCATATATAGTCCGGCTCTTCCAACGATTGGATAATAGCTTATAGGTTCGCTGAAATAAAAAGCTCCTGAAACAGACATCTGAGAAATAGCTCCGGCTATTATTGCCCCTATTCCTGGGTTAAATCCAAAAACAAATGTCATAATCATTGGAGGAAGAAGACTTACAACAATTCCAAGAAGCATTGTACTTCTCCCGATTTTAGTAATATCATTTATATAATTTTCATAACTATTCATTATCATTTCACCTCTTTAAAATATTATTAGAATGCAAAAGTAGCTATAACAGCTCCACCGAACATAGCTATTGTTAAAGCCCATTCTTTAAGCCAAGCCATTTTCTTTTCTCCAAGTTTTACACAAACTATCATAATGATAAGTCCTGATACAGCTGATACTGTAATTTGAGGATTTGTAGTTACTTTTAAATAGTTTCCTATATTGAAATAAGCAAATGATCCAAGCATAGCTCCTAATCCAACTGCTGGCAGAAGTGCTTTTCTTCCGCTTGTTAAAAGTCCGTTTACCTTATCCATTTTATGAGCGAAAAGGAAACAGAAAACAATCCACCCCAAAGAACCAAGAGCCATAGTCCATAATGCATTTGTAAATACCACAGGTGTCATATTTGTAGAAAGTTCTGAACCAAGAGCCTGTGCTCCAAAGTTAGCAGCCATTGCCTCAAAATTTGAACCTCCAATAACACTAAGTCTGAATGCAGAAACAGGAGATCCCATTGTAACAAGAAGTGCTAACAAACTTCCCACAACTCCAAGAGCAGGACCTATACTTGCAATAGCACTTGTTCTTATTCCTTTTTTAACCCTCTTTGGATCCATTTTCATTTCCTTTGCAGTCTTTAATGATTTCATAATAATTAAAGCTGACTGAATTAAAACAACTGAAATTCCAAGTAATGCAGCAATCCACATAATTGGATGATTTGCATAAGGCATGTGTTCCCCAATAATTTTTTCCATAATTTCCTCCCAAAAATTTTTATTAAAGTCTTTGTCCTAAATAGGACTGTTATTCTGATAAAAGTATATTATATTTCCTGAAATTTGTCAATGAATAATACATTTTTTTTATTAAAAATACATTTTAGGTGTTATATTTTTTATTTTCCTTAATTTTTTAACAATAAAAAAATATCTGCTGTTTATTATTAAATGCAGGTTTTAGATAAACGACAGATATTTTTGTTTATTTCATTTTTATTAAAATATAAATTTTATTTTTCTTCTTGGACGACCTGCTGAAGCTGAACTTTCAAATTCATCTTCTTCGGCACATTTATTTTCTATAAGTTTTTTTATAATTCTGTTGACACTTCTTTCGCTGATGTTAAGAAATTCTGCAAGTTCTCTGCTGGTAAAAATATTTTTTTCTCTTTTCCTTATTATAGATTTTATTTTTTCCAAATAAAGAGAACTTACTCCGGCTGTTTTTGAAATTTTCGTAATATTTTTGTCAAAAGAACTTTTATATTCAATCTCTCTTCTGCTCATAAGAGGACCTTTTATCTCCTGCCCGTTTGAAAAAAAGATATTGTTTTTCCCTTCGTTAATGCTTAATTTTAAAGCCTGTCTGGCATTTTTTTCCGCCTGAACTATTGTACTTCCCTCTCCTATTCCTGCTCCTATCAAAAATCTTTCAGAACTTTTTTCTTTTATAAGTGCTGTCATAGATTTTATATTTTCAGTATTGTTCAAAAGTCCTTTATTTGAAAAAATAAGATATTCATCATTATCTGCTGCCTGAATATTTCCCTCTACCTCACGGGAATATGCAAGAAGTTCCTTTTCAAATTCCATTTTATGAGAAAGAATGCTGTTTGAAAAAGTATCCTCTTTGATTATTTTTATAATCTCCACACCAATTCTTCCTTTGTCTGCATCATTCATTTCTATCATATTAAGAAGATTTCTGAATCCCTCTTTTATCTCAGGTGCGGCAGCCTGTATTCTGTAAACAGGAAAACCTTTTTCTTTAAAAAAATAATAAATATGTCCGAAACATGTAAAAATACAGTTAATCTCATTATTTTCTATTTGTTTCATATATGTATCAAGATAATCTGTTTCGCTTTTTTGAAAATCATATTTCTGAAGATAATAACTGTCTATTTTAATTTCAAACTCTCTTAAAGTTTCCAAAAACTCCTCTTCATCTATTATATCTATACCAAGTTTCAAATTTTTAAGATTCATGGTACTTGTATTTTTAAATTCCCAGAAAGGTTTTACTATCCCGCTTCCTTCTCTTTTTACAAAAGAAACAGGTTTTTTTATTCTGTCTTTAACAGCAGAATAAACCCCTATCCCTCCAAGATATATTCCCTGAACTTTGTCCTCTATTTCAAAAGCAAGTTCTGCCATATCTTGAATTTTTTCTCTTGAAAGAGGAATAAAATTTATATTTTCATATATTCTTGAAAGAACGGTATAAATTTTTCTGACTGAATCAGGTGCTCCTATCAAAGCTATTTTCATAGTCTTTACTCCTAAAAATAATTAATGTGATTTTATTATACCACATTAATGGAATTCAGACTATTTTTTCCATATTTTCTGAATATTTTTTATAAAATTAAAATCATCTTCCAAAGCTCTTCCTTTTACTGTAAGATACCCTCCCACAAGCATTCCGTTTGCTCCGGCAAGATATCCTGCTCCCATAAAATCTTTGAAAATATTCTCTCTTCCTGCTGCAATTTTAATATTTTTATTTTTCAAAATAATTCTGAAAACAGCTATTGTTTTTAATACTTCATCAATATCCAAAGTTTCTCTTTCTCCGTGGGGAGTTCCTTTTATTGGATTTAAAATATTTATAGGAACTCCGTCCACATCAAGCTCTTTTAAAGCAAAAGCCATGTCAATTCTGTCTTTCCAGCTTTCCCCCATTCCGATAATTCCTCCGGCACACACATCAAGTCCTGCTTTTTTGGCATTTCTTATTGTTTCAATTCTGTCCTGTACTGTATGTGTTGTGGCAGCAAAATCTTTGTATGTTTCGGGAGAAGTCTGAAGATTGCAATGATATCTTTTTGCTCCGGCTTCTTTAAGTTCTCTCATCTCTTTTTCTGAAAGAATTCCCAAAGAACAACATATTTCTGCATTTCCATTTTTTTCTGCCGTTTCTTTTATAAATTTTAATACTGTATCAAAATCTTTTGTTCCTGCTTTCATTCCCTTTCCGCTGGCAACAACTCCAAATCTCATACTCCTATGTTTTTCTGCTTCCTCATATTCTTCTTTCATGGTATTTTCAGATTTTAAAGGATAACACTCAATATGCGTATTGTACACAGCCGATTGGGCACAAAATTTACAATCTTCACTGCATTTCCCTGATTTTGCATTTGTAATTGTGCATGTTTCCAAAATATCTCCACAATATTTTTCTCTTATTTCATTGGCAACCGAAAATAATTCTGTAAGTTTGCTTCCTTTAAGACTGCACAGTTCAAGAGCTTCCTCTTTTGTAATTTCTTCATCTATATATTTTCTCAAATCCATTTCTGTATTCCTCCCATTTCTCTGTTTTAAAAATATTTTATACTTCATGTATAAAAAAAGTATATTTTTATTCTCTCTCAGGTTGACAATCGATTACAATTCTTTTACACAAAATCGAAACTGTGTTAACAAACTTGTATTAAAATTTTCTTGAAATAAAAAAAGAAAAAAATCGGAGGAAATTTTATGAAAAAGTTAGCAGCAATATTATTAACAGGAATTATGCTTACAGGATGCGGAAGTGAAAAAGAAATTCAGCCCGCAAAAGAGATAAATGTATACACAGCATTGGAAAATGAGCAGATACCAATGTTTTTGGAAAATTTTAAAAAACATCATCCGGATATAAAAGTTAATATTACAAGAGATTCAACAGGAGTAGTTATCACAAAAATTCTGGCAGAAAAAGAAAATCCTCAAGCTGATGTTGTATGGGGAACAGCTGCATCAGGACTTTTAATGCTTGACAATGCAGGTCTTCTTGAGCCTTATGCTCCAAAAGGAGTGGAAAAAGTAAATCCAAGATTTAAAGATACGGCAGAAATTCCTGTTTGGGTAGGGAATAATGCATGGATGGCAACATTCGCCGTAAATACCAAAGAAATGGAAAGATTAAATCTTCCTGTTCCGAAAACTTATAATGACCTTTTAAAACCTGAATACAAAGGACTTATCTCTATGCCTCATCCTGCATCATCAGGAACAGGATTTTTAGCTGTGGCAGGATTTATGGAAATTATGGGCGAAGATAAAGCTTGGGAGTATATGGAAAAACTACACGAAAATATGGGAGTATATACTCATTCAGGTTCAAAACCTGCCAAACAGGCAGCAAGCGGAGAATATCCAATCGGAATTTCTTACGATTACCCTTGTGTAAAAATTATGAATGAAGGAAATCCTATTGAAGTTATATTCCCTGCTGAAGGATCAGGCTGGGATTCTGAAGCAAATGCTCTTATCAAAAAAGAAAATATTAAACCTGAAGCAAAAATTTTCTTGGACTGGGCAATTTCCGAAGAAATGATGAAACTTTACGGAACACAGTATGCAATCACAAGTATTGATATAGGAAATCCTGTCCCTGAAGGATATCCGAAAGACCCTGTATCTCACCTTGTAAAAAATGATTTTAACTGGCTTGCAGAACATAAAGAAGAAATTCTTAACAAATGGAGCAGTCAATTTGGAGCAAAAGCAGAGCAGAAATAATCTGCCGAAAAGTAACGGAGGATATTTATGAGTTATTTGGAAATAAAAAATGTAAATAAATATTATGGAAAATTCCATGCTTTGAAAAATATAAATCTTACCATAGAGAAAGGGGAGTTTATCTCCTTTCTCGGTCCGTCAGGCTGTGGAAAAACTACTCTTCTGAGAGTTATTTCAGGTCTTGAAGAACTTAATTCCGGAAATATTTTTTTAAAAGGAAAAGACATTTCCAATCTTCACCCATCAAAAAGAAACTTTTCAATAGTTTTTCAATCTTATGCACTTTTTCCAAATATGACAGTGTGGGAAAACATAGCTTACGGGCTTGAAAATAAAAAAATGCCGAAAGATAAAATCAAGGATAAAGTTCTTGAAGTTTTGGAAATGGTAGGTCTTGCCGGAATAAGCGGAAAATATCCCAATGAAATGAGCGGAGGACAGCAGCAGAGAGTTGCCCTTGCAAGAGCAATAGCTCTTGAACCCGATGTACTTCTTTTGGATGAGCCTCTTTCAGCTCTTGATGCAAAAGTAAGAGAAAAACTTAGAAATGATATAAAAATGCTTCAAAAAAAATTAGGTCTTACTACAATAATGGTAACACATGACCAAGAAGAAGCTCTTTCTGTTTCGGACAAAATAATGGTAATGCAGTCGGGGATTGTTATGCAGGTAGGAACTCCGAGAGAAATTTATGAAAAACCAAATTCTCTTTTTGTGGCAGATTTTATTGGAAAAATTAATTTTCTGAGCGACGGAAATTCAATCCGCCCCGAACATATTAAAGTAGTTTCTGAAATAAATACGGAAACACCGAACAAAACAGTTATGAGAGAGGTTGAAAGCTGGGAATATCTTGGTCCTTCATACAGACTGTTTTTCAGAAACAATAAAAATCTTTTAAAAGTAGAAGTTCCATGCAATATGGTAGATGAAAAAAATCTGCAGGCAGGAAGCAAATTTTTGCTTGAATTTGATGAAAACTACTATATTTCATTTGAAAACAGGGTGTGATTATGAAAAAAGCAAAAATGGAAAAAACAAAAGATGAAGTTATAAAAGATATACTTACTCTGTTTATTCTGGTTTTTCTTGCTGTAATTATTATCTGTCCTCTGGGGCTTCTTGTAGCAAAATCTTTTCAGAATAATACAGGAGAATTTGTAGGATTTCAAAATTTCTGCGAATATTTTACAAATAAAAATACAATAATATCCCTGAAAAACACTCTGTTTATTTCAACTCTGTCAAGTGTGATATCAATAATTATGGCTTTTACATTTGCTTACGGTATTCAGAGAACAACAATAAAATTTAAAGGAATTTTCAAATATATAGGAATGCTTCCTCTTTTTGCTCCGACAATGATGCATGGAATTGCTCTTGTATATATGTTCGGGAGAAAAGGGGCTGTAACAACCGGATTTTTTGAAAAATTCCCGTCTTTGGCATTTGATATAAATCTCTACGGACCGACCGGAATAATTATTGCAGAAGTGCTGTATATTTTTCCGCAGGTTTTTCTTGTGCTTAATATTGCACTGTCAGTAACAGATTACAGATTGTATGAAGCTGCTGATATGCTTGGAACTTCAAATTTCAGAAAATTTTTTACAATTACTCTGCCAAATATAAAATACGGATTTATTTCTTCATTTATAATTGCTTTTATTCTTACATTTACAGACTTCGGGGCTCCGAAAGTTGTGGGCGGAAATTACAGTGTTCTTGCCACTGATGTATATATAAAAGTTGTGGGGCAGAATAATATGGCTATGGGAGCTGTTGTCAGCATTATTCTTTTAATTCCGTCAGTGATTGCTTTTATTATAGATCAAAGAGTTCAGAAAAAACAAAGTGTGGTATTTAATGCAAAATCAAAAATGTATGTTCCCAAAAAAGATATATTCAGAGATATATTCTATTATATTTATATGATTCTTGTATCTCTGTTCATAATCTCTGTATTTGTTACAATTTTTGTTTCGGCATTTTCAAAACTGTGGCCTTATGATTTAAGTTTCAGTTTGAAAAATTTTAAATTTTATGATTATAACGGAGGAGCGGTACTTTTCTTTAAAAACTCGTTTATTCTTGCTCTCCTTTCAGGAATAATAGGAACATCTATGACTTTTATGAGTGCATATCTGATTGAGAAAAAAGAAAAGAAAACTTTTGCAGACAAAATGATTTACTTTTTATCAATCATACCTCTTGCTCTGCCCGGAATGGTTATCGGTATATCATTTATATTTTTCTTTAACAAAACATCTTTCGGAATACCTTTTACAAATTTTTCTGTTGCAAATCCTTTCCATTTGTTGTATAAAACAATATGGATAATGGTTCTTGCAAATGTAATTCACTTTTACTCAATATCTTTTTTAACAGCAAACACAGCTCTTAAAAAACTGGATAAAGAGTTTGAAAGAGTATCTCTTTCAATAGGAATTCCTTGGTACAAAACATTTATTCATGTAACATTTCCAATGTGTGCAGATGCAGTTCTTGAAATATTCTTCTATTATTTTATAAATTCAATGGTAACTATTTCGGCTCTGGTATTTCTGTATACATCAAACCTTAATCTGCTGGCTGTTGTTGTAATAAATCTTGATGATGCAGGAGAAATTGCAAAAGCTTCTGCCATGTCCATTATAATTTTGGGAACAAATGTTGTCGTAAAAATAATTTACCAGATAATTTTAAAAATAATTAAAAATAAAAAAAATAAAAGAGAAAAACAAGGAGATGAATAATTTATGAAAAAAATAGAACTGGCTGTATTTGACTGGGCAGGAACAACAATAGATTACGGGTGCTTTGCTCCTGTCAAAGTATTTCTGGAAGTATTCAGAGAAAAAGGAATAGATGTTACTCTTGACGAAGCAATCCCCAATTATAGATTATATTATTAACGTATTGATTC
>UQXM01000062.1 GCA_900545035.1 uncultured Fusobacterium sp.
CAGAAAAATAAGGCATACTCCCACCAGTCCTTTAAAAAACATCTCGTATTTTAAAATAAAATCTTCAGCCTGATTAACAAAGAAAAAAGCAATAAGACCATATATCACATCTGAGGTTACCATTCCCAATGCCGTTGAAAACCCGTCTTTCTTTCCTTCTGTCAAAGTTTTTTCCATGCAGTACAGCCCCACAGGACCAAAGGGCAGAGAAAGAAGCAGTCCTGTAATAATCCCTTTAAAAAAAGTGATATTCAAGAAATCACATCCTTTAATCTTTATTTAAAATCTACAATCCCTATTTATTATTTTATCATAAAGAAAAAAAAATATGAAGTTTTTTGTATACGAAAAAACAGCACAAGATTTTAATCTTATGCTGTTCTATATTTTTAAAAAATATTATTATTTTTTAATTCTTTCTACATATTCGTTAGTTCTAGTGTCGATTTTAATCCATTCACCTTGTTCTACGAATATAGGTACTTGAATTTCAAATCCAGTGTTTAATCTAGCTGGTTTTAATACTTTTCCTGAAGTATCTCCTCTTAATCCTGGTTCAGTATATTCGATTTGTCTTTCAACGAAAGTAGGAATTTCTACTGCAACCGGTGTAGTTTCGTAGTAAACAACTTCAACTTCCATTTCTTCTTCTAAGTAGTTAAGAGCATCTCCTAAGTCTTCTTCTGATAATTCTACTTGATCCCAAGTTTCAGGATTAGAGAATACATAAGATGTTCCGTCGTGGTAAGAGTAAACTGCTTTTACTTTTTCAAGTCTGATGTCGTCCATTTTTTCATCAGCTTTAACAACTGTATCCACAATGTTTCCGGCTATTAAGTTTTTCATTTTTAATTTTACAACAGCAGCGTTTCTTCCTGATTTGTTGTATTCTGCTCTAAGCACGATAAATGGATCGTTTCCTATTTTGATTGTGCTTCCTTGTCTTAATTCTTGAGCTATTTTCATTTTTTCCCCCTTTAAAATTCTTGTATATAATTATATATTTTTTTTACCAGATTACATTTCTCTAATAAAAATTTGCTGTATTTTTGGCAGATAATATCTATTTCATGGAAATTTTCAAAGAATACCGAAAAATCTTCCTGTCCCTCTTCCAATGAATTTTTATCCCTGTCATTATATTTTTCCAATAAATCACAGTAATTTTCTATTATCTTTTTCTGATTTTCAGAAAGTTCATTGCAAATACTTTCTTTAAATCTGTCATTAAACGCTCTTATTTTATCCATATGAGCTTTTTCTTCTTGTAAATAAATATGCCACATAAAAGGCTTTCCAAGAAGTATGCTTCTTACAAAAGAATCTTCTCCCCTTGTAAAATTGAAATCCACAACTGAAATTACCTCTTCATATTCTTCCTGAGATAAAAAATCTGAATTCAGCATAATTATTTTACCATATTTTCCTGTTTTTCCAAAATTTTCTGTTAATTTTTTTTGTAAAATTTCAGAAAAACTTTTCTGAGTCTTTTCTCCCATTAATATAAGAACTGTTTCTTTCTCTTGTTTGCTGAGAGTTTCCAATAGATTTTCAAAATTTTTCTCATAAGAAAATACTGTTCCCGTAAGCTTGTTTTCAAAATCTGTATCAGGATAATATTTTTTTAAAATCTCTTTTTTGTGATTTTTTCCATATTCTTTCCGCTGTAAAAAACCGCTGTCAATTATTACACCGCCGCTTTTTTCACTGAATCCCGGCATAAAAAATATTTTTTTAAGAGTTTTGGAATTTATCAGCGACTGCTGCAAATGAAAATCTTCTATCCACTTTTCCCCGGAAAGATATTCAAGATTTATCCACAGTTTTGATTTTTCTTTGGCAATATCAATGTATTCCTCCGGAACATCACAACCGAAAGCTTCTATAAATAAATCTGCCGTATCAAAACTCTCTGCATTTTTTTTCACATAATCAAAAGTTGTGCATATCAGCCCGTCAATTTCCTGATATTCTATATCTCTTACTTTTTTGTTTATTGCCCTGAATTCTTCAAGCCTGTTCAAAACAATTCTTATTCTAGCATTTTGATAAAGATTTTTCAACTCTTTTGATATTCTGTATACAACTCCTATATCCCCAAAGTTATCTATTATTTCACAAAATATATCTATACTATTTACTTTCATTATTTTTTCCTGCTCTTTTCAAATATGAGTTTCTCGCTTTTTCCATCCAATGAGGCTGAAAAATCATCGCTCTTCCCACAGCCACACAATCCAAAAGATTATTCTCTATAAGATAACTTGCCTGTTGCTCTGTTTTTATTCTTCTCACTCCGATAACAGGAATATTTATATGTTTTTTTATTTCAGCTCCCATAAATATTACCCAGTCAAAAGGAAAATCAGCAGGATATTCTGCAATTTTTGCTTCCTGTCTGAAACTTTGGTCAGGTGCTCCGCTGGAAACATGAAGAATATCCACTCCAATTTTTTCAAGATATTTAGCTATCTCTATTCCGTCTTGAAGTGTCGGCTCATTTCCTCCCATTCTGTACCCTAGAATAAAATTATCATCAAAAAGATGTCTTGTTCTTTCTATCAGAGTTTTATTGAAATACATTCTTCTTTCAAAATCTCCCCCATATTTGTCATCTCTTATATTCCACATTCTTGAATTAAGCTGACACAAAAGATAGGTGTGAGCTCCATGTATTTCTATCCCGTCAAATCCTGCTTTTTTTGCTCTTTCAAAAGCCAGAACAAACTTTTCCAGTATGTCATCAAGAATTTTTTCCGATACATCTTTTATCCCTGCTTTAAATCCTGCATGATGGATTTGGATAAGCATGGGAACCTTATATTTTTTTCCTATGGCAGAAAGTTTTTTTAATCCTTCGATAAAAGAATCGTTCCATATTCCAAGCTGATTATCCCGAAGTTTTCCGTCTTCTGACACACAGGTTGCTTCCACAATAATCATTCCCACTCCGTCAGCTGCAATCCTTTCATACCATTCAATCAATTCTTCCGTAACACAGCCGTCATTTCCTATAAGAGAAAATCTTACAAGAGGAGGAAGAACTATCCTATTTTTCAGTTCTATATTTTTAATTTTTAACGGTGTTAATATATTTGTCATCAAATCATTCCTTATCTGTATTTTTTATAATCTCTTTCGTCAAAATATCTCTTTATTTCTTCAATTAATTTTTTTATGCCCTCAAAACCTTTCCTTATTATAAATATAATTACCCAGATTGTAAGAGCTATTACAAGTATACCTGTAAGAACCGGAAAACTTGCAAACATTGTCATAAAAATAAAAAACGGAAGTGCAATTCCCAAAAGTCCGAACAGAATAAAGGCAAACCACCCTATTGTTACGGCAAAAACTGCAAACATCTGAATAACTCCTACCATAAAACATATTATAAACAGCATTCCTAAAAGAAATTCCATTTTATTTACCACCTCTTTACTCATTTTCTATATTGTACCATTTTTTTCATATAAAATATATTCCTGTTTTAAAAATTTTATTTATATGATATAATAATGTGTATGTTTAAAAAATTGAGGAGGAAGATAATCGAATGATATCAACAAGCAATCTTAGTATGAGATTTCCTGATAAAAAACTTTTCGAAGATGTAAATATCAAATTTACACCCGGAAACTGCTATGGGCTTATCGGAGCTAACGGAGCGGGAAAATCTACTTTTGTAAAAATACTTTCAGGAGTAATAACTCCTACCGAAGGAGAAGTTATCTTAGACAAAAATAAAAGAATGGCTGTTCTTTCACAAAACCACTTCGCATATGAAGATGTTAAAGTTTTAGATGTTGTTCTTATGGGGCATAAAAAACTTTGGGATATAATGGTAGAAAAAAATGCTATCTATGCTAAAGAAGATTTCACTGAGGAAGACGGAATGAGAGCTGCTGACCTTGAGGGAGAATTTGCAGAACTTAACGGTTGGGAAGCTGAATCAGAAGCAAGTACTCTTCTTACAGGTCTGGGATTAAAAGCAAAATATCACGAAATGCTGATGAAAGAACTTAGTGAGCCTCAAAAAATTAAAGTTCTTCTTGCACAGTGCCTTTTCGGAAATCCTGATGTACTTCTTTTGGACGAGCCTACAAACGGACTTGACATAAAAGCTGTTGCATGGCTTGAAAATTTCCTTATGGGGCTTGAAAATACAACAGTAATAGTTGTATCACATGACAGACACTTTTTAAATAAAGTATGTACACATATTGCCGATATAGATTACGGAAAAATTAAAATGTTTGTAGGAAACTATGATTTCTGGTATGAGTCAAGCCAGCTTATGCTTTCACTGATTGCAAACAAAAATAAAAAACTTGAGCAGAAAAGACAAGAACTTCAAGAGTTCATCGCAAGATTCAGTGCCAACGCCGCTAAATCAAAACAAGCTACTTCAAGAAAAAAACAGCTTGAAAAATTACAGCTTGAAGATATGCAGGTGTCAAACAGAAAATATCCGTTTATCGAATTTAAACCTGACAGAGAAGCAGGAAACAATATGCTTAAAGTTGAAAATCTTACTAAAACAATAAACGGTGTAAAAATTATAGATAATCTTTCTTTCACAATAAATACTAAAGATAAAGTTGTATTCTTATCTGAAAACGATATTGTGAAAACTACACTGCTTTCACTTCTTGCAGGAGATTTAGAGCCTGATTCAGGAACTATTACTTGGGGAGTTACTGTTACTCATGCTTATATGCCTAAAGACAACTCTGCTTTCTTTGACGGTGTAGACCTTGACCTTGTAGATTGGTTAAGACCATATTCACCTGACCAGCACGATTCTTTTGTAAGAGGTTTCCTTGGAAGAATGTTGTTCACAGGAGAAGAATCTCTGAAAAAAGCAAAAGTATTGTCAGGAGGAGAGAAAGTAAGATGTATGCTTTCAAGAATGATGATGTCAGGAGCAAATGCTCTGTTATTTGATAACCCTACTGACCACTTAGACCTTGAGTCTATCACATCACTTAACAAAGCTCTGATTAAATTCCCGGGAACTATCCTTTTTGCAGGACACGACCACGAATTTATTCAGACAGTGGCAAACAGAATTATAGAAATTCTGCCTGACGGAAAAATTGTTGATAAGCTGATGAGCTACGATGATTATATCCAGATGAAAATAGATGAAGAAAAAGATAATGACTAGTTCAAAATAAATAAAATTTTAAAATAAAAAAATAAAATTCTCTTGAAAAAAATAGTTTCTATTTATATTGCTTACAGAAAGGAAATTTGAAACTCACTTCGTTCAAACAGTCAAATTTCCTGTATTCTGTTTCGCTGCATAAATTACGAAACTATTTTTAATATCGAGAATTTTATTTTTTTGTAATTTAATTTATTTTTATTTAGTTTTTCTGTCTTTGAAAATATTGGAAGTTGTTCCCATATATCCGCTCAGATATGCTGTAAGAGGGATAGCTGCCAGTATACCTATACTCCCTGAAAAAGATTTCAAAATTTCCACAGCTATAAATTCATAATTAAGAAGTCTTATCATAGGCAGTTCCTGAATATGAATTGAAATTACTATTATATCAAAAAGAGAACTTCCTATATATGCAAGAATAAGAGTATTTATCATTGTTCCCACAACATCGCTTCCTATATGTATCCCTGATTTAAAAAGTTCCCATGGTGTCAAATCAGAATTTTTTTCTTTCAATTCTGTAAGAGAAGATGAAATTGACATTGCCACATCCATAACAGCACCCATACTTCCCAGAATTATTCCGGCAGAAACAAGTTCTCTTACTTGTATTCCCTGTAAAAAACTTGCATATCCTATGGCATCTATTGTAGAATATCCTGTAAGTGCCATTTTTCTGACAAAAATTTCAGAGAGAATTCCTGAACATATTACTCCGCCAATGCTTCCCAATATTGCTGTAACTCCTTTTCTGCTGAATCCTGTTATAAAATAAATTGTTATTGCCGAAGAAAACAAAGCCGTTACTACCGATAAAAATATTGGAGAATATCCTTTCACAACAAGCGGAATAAAAAAATAAAATATTGCCGCAACACTTATTCCCAATGCCAAAAGTCCTTTCACACCTTTTATTTTTGCAAGAATAATCGTCA
This sequence comes from uncultured Fusobacterium sp., assembly GCA_900545035.1. Taxonomy (GTDB): domain Bacteria; phylum Fusobacteriota; class Fusobacteriia; order Fusobacteriales; family Fusobacteriaceae; genus Fusobacterium_B. Next base: position 6,109 of record UQXM01000062.1, read on the forward strand.
TAAAAACAAATCCCAAAGAAAGCAGAATATAATCATTTCTTTTGTCTACATCTGTAACAAAATAAGTTTCTCCATTTTCATCACTGTCTTTCATAATAACAACTTTATCCCCTGAATTGAAATTTATATTCAAGGAATTATCATAATATACAGGCTGTTCAATTGTAATTATTTCTTTTCCGATTTTTACTTCATATACTTCAACATCTTTTATTTCATCTTGTGAAATTTTTATTTCTGTATTCAGATTATTTTCAAGAACACTTCCTGTTTTTTTTATAACTTTTCCGCTAACATATTCCTCACTGAATGAAAATGTTCCAAGTATCACAAATAATATTAATATTAATTTTTTCAAGTGTATTCCTCCCAAATTTTAATTTTATAAAAAAAGAACAGCAAATTATTTTATCAGCTGTTCTCTTTGACTCAATTTCTATTTACTTTTGTCTATTTTTTTTGGTTTTATCCATTCAGAGCTGTTTCCCATTGTATAATTTTTTACAAACTCCTCTTTAAATTCAGGAAATCTATCTTCAAGAATTGCTTTTCTTGCATTTTTCATCAGCTGAACAAGGAAATACAGATTATGATAAGTTGTCAGTCTCTGTCCCAAAATTTCTCCTGCTTTTAAAAGATGTCTTATATATCCTCTCGAATAATTTCTGCATACATAACAGCTGCACCCTTCATCAAGAGGTCTGTCATCTTCTGCATATCCTGCATTTTTTACAACAAGTCTCCCATATTTTGTAAATACAGTTCCGTGTCTTCCTATTCTCGTAGGCTGAACACAGTCCATCATATCTATACCTGATTCAACAGCTTCCAACATATCAAGAGGTTCTCCAACTCCCATAAGATATCTTGGTTTATTTTCAGGAAATTTCGGAGTAATATGTTCCAGTATTCTGTACATATCTTCTCTCGGCTCACCTACGGCAAGCCCTCCCATAGCATATCCTGAAAAATGTTCGTCCATCTCTCTAAGGCTCTCTAAACTTTTTTCTCTCAATTCTTCGTAAATTCCTCCCTGCACTATTGCAAAAAGTCCCTGTTCTTCAGGTCTCTTATGAGCTTCAATACATCTTTTTGCCCATCTTGCAGTTCTTTCAATAGAAGGAATAAGATATTCTCTTGATGACATTCCCGGAGGACATTCATCAAAAAGCATAACTATATCAGATCCAAGATTATTTTGGATTTCTATTGATTTTTCAGGAGAAAGAAAACGCTTTGACCCATCCAGATGAGAGCTGAAAGCCACTCCCTCTTCTGTTATTTTTCTAAGATGTCCCAAACTGAACACCTGAAATCCTCCGCTGTCTGTAAGTATCGGTTTTTCCCATCCCGAAAATTTATGAAGTCCTCCAAATCTCGCTACTAAATCATCTCCCGGTCTTAAATGAAGATGATAAGTATTTCCCAAAATTATTTCAGATCCAAGCTCCACCAGCTCTTCTTTTGTCATTCCTTTTACAGTTCCTTGTGTTCCCACAGGCATAAATACGGGAGTTTCTATTGTGCCATGAGGAGTTGTTATTATTCCTGCTCTGGCATTTCCCGTTTTTTTAATAAGTTCATATGTTACAGGTAATTTCTGCATCGGTTCTCCTATCTCTTATTTTATCTCTCAACTGCTACTACATCTTTTATTTTTTTGATATTGTCCAGAAGAAGAGTATAATCTTTTTTGTTGCTGATTTCTATGGCAACTTTTATTTTATTAAATTCTTTGTTGTTTCTTTTTAATGTGCTGGAATTTATATCTGTAAGAGTTATTTTATGATTTGCAATAAGATTTACAATCTCCATAAGAAGATTTTTATTTGCATTTGTTATTACAGAAAATTTAAATTGATATTTGTTAAGCTTTTTATCAATAATATCTTCATCCCATTCAACATGAATAACTCTTTCAGGTTCATGTTCAACCATATTTGCAAAGTTTTTACAGTCTTTTCTGTGAATTGCTATACCTGTAAGTTTTGTTACATATCCCCCTATTTCATCTCCCGGAAGAGGGGTACAGCATTTTGCAAATCTTATAAGAGTATTGTCCACTCCTTCAACGATTATACCATAATCATTTTTCTTTCTTGATTTATTTTTCTGAACAACAGGAGTTTTTACAATACTTCCCGGCTCAACAGGTCTGTTAGCTTCAATATCTCCTCTCAGTTTATCAAGAATAATATCTACTTTGCTTCTCTTTTCTCCCATTATAAAATAAAGTTCATCAAAAGTAGGTACATTGTGTTTCTCCATATGTTTTTTTATAACAGGAGACTCTTCAAAATCTTTAAGTGTCATCGGTACAGGAAGTTTAGCAATTTCTCTTTCGATAATATCCTTACCGTTTTTTATCATCTCTTCCCATTTTTTATCTTTCAGCCATTTCTTAATTTTATTTTTTGCTCCCTGAGTAACAACTATATCCAGCCAATCATTTCCCGGACCTTTTGCACTCTTGGAAGTAATTATCTCCACTCTGTCCCCGCTCTTTAACTTATAGTCAAGAGGAACAATTTCTCCGTTTACTTTTGCTCCGATACATTTACATCCTACCTGTGTATGAATTGCAAAAGCAAAGTCAATAGGAGTAGCTCCTTTTTTCAGCTCTGATATATCTCCTTTGGGTGAAAATACAAATATTGTATCTTCAATAATATCTCCTGTGATTGTGCTTACAAAGTCCTGAGCATTGTCAGCTTCTTTACTCACTTCTATAATATCTCTTAACCAGCTGTAAACTTTATCTTTTTTTGTTACTTTTGATTTTTCTTTGTAACTCCAGTGAGCTGCAACTCCCTCTTCAGCTATTCTGTCCATTTCCTCTGTTCTTATCTGTATCTCTACAAATTTTCCTTCAGGTCCTACTATTGTAGTATGAATAGACTGATAGTTATTTGATTTCGGCACAGCTATGTAATCTTTAAATCTTCCCGGAACAGGACTGAAATGTTCATGAATAATTCCAAGAGTATGATAACATGTGGCAACACTGTCCACAATTATTCTTATTCCTGCCAAATCATAAATATCATCAAAATTTCTGTGCTTTTCATATATTTTTTTATAAATGCTGTAAAAATGTTTAAATCTTCCGCTTACATTTCCTTTTATTTCTGCTTCTTTTAAAATATCTTTTATAACTTCCACAACTTTTTCTATATAGTCGCTTCTTTCTCCTCTTGTTTCATCTACAAGAGTTTTTATTTCAAGATATATTTCAGGCATTATATAATGAAACGATCTGTCCTCAAGCTCGGATTTTATTTTTGCCATTCCAAGTCTGTGAGCAAGTGGTGCATATATTGCCAAAGTTTCTTTGGAAATTCTTACCTGTTTTTCAGGAGGAACAAATTTCAAAGTTCTCATATTATGAAGTCTGTCTGCCAGTTTTATTATGATAACTCTCAAATCTTTAGACATGGCAAGCATCATTTTTCTTATGCTTTCGTCCTGCTGCTTTGTTCCGTTAGGCAGATTTTTTAATTTTGTAACTCCATCAACCAAATGTGCTGCACTCTCTCCAAAATTATATTCAATATCTGCAAGGGTTATAAGAGTATCTTCCACAATATCATGAAGTATTCCTGCTACAATGGAATCTGTGTCCATTTTCATATCTATAAGAATTTTTGCTACTTCAGTAGGGTGAAGTATATATTTATCCCCTGACTGTCTGTACTGCCCCTGATGAGATTCTTCAGCAAAAGAGTACGCCAGCTGAATTTTGGTAGGGCCATATAGG
>UQXM01000063.1 GCA_900545035.1 uncultured Fusobacterium sp.
CAAAATTTCTCTGAATTTTTTCATTTACAGTTCTTCCTTTTTGAATACCGATTACCATAAATTTTTTATCGTCAATTCTGCAAAGTCCGCCCACTATTGCTTCGTCATCTCCAAAAAGTCTGTCCCCATGAAGTTCAACAAAATCTGTTGTTATTTCATTGATATAATCAAGAGCATAGGGTCTTTCGGGATGTCTAGCAATTCCTACTTTGTCCCAGTCAGTAAGTTTTGAATATGCTTCTTTTGCTTTGGCAGCATGAATCATTTTCAGCTTGTCTATCTCTTTTGTCAAATCAACTTCTTTTTCAGCGGCAAAAATTTCCAATTCTTTTATTTTATTTTCTATTTCCAAAAGTTCTTTTTCGTATCTCACAATAATCCTCCTGTCAGACTAAATTATATTTCTCAGAATTTTTACAATAGTCTGTTTCATCTCTTCTCTTTTTACTATTATATCAATCATTCCGTGTTTTAATAAAAATTCGCTTGTCTGAAATTCTTTAGGAAGTTTTTGTTTGATAGTTTCCTCAATAACTCTTTTTCCTGCAAAACCGATAAGAGCGTTCGGTTCTGACATAATTATATCTCCAAGCATTGCAAAAGAAGCTGTAACTCCTCCTGTTGTAGGATTTACAGGGATGGATATAAAAGGCTGTCCCGAAGCTTTCAGTTTTTCCACAGCAGCAGAAGTTTTTGCCATCTGCATAAGAGAAACTATACCCTCATACATTCTTGCTCCTCCGGAACTTGATACAATAATAACAGGAATTTTTTCAGTTATTCCTCTTTCAATAGCTCTTGTGATTTTTTCTCCCACAACAGACCCCATACTTCCTCCAAGGAAATTGAAATCCATTACAGCTATACTGACTTTTATTCCTTCCATATTTCCGATTCCCGAAACAACTCCCTCATTAAGTTCAGTTTTTTCTTTGGCAGATAAAAGTTTTTTTTCATATCCTTCAAAGTGTAAAAAATCTTCACTTGTAAGGTCAGCATCCATTTCTTCGAAAGATCCTCCGTCAATCAGAAGCTTTATTCTTTCTCTTGCTCCCATTTTATAATAATAATTACAATTCGGACATTTGTACATATTTCTTCCGATATCTTTTTTTATTATTATTTCAGAGCATCCGGGACATTTTTCCCAAAGTTCAGAAACCTCTTCAGTAATTCCGCTTTTCTCTTTTTCTTTTTCTATAAATACTTGTGGTTCTTCATTTTCTTTTAAAGTAAGTGTTGCATATTTTTTTTTCTTTAGAGAAAAAAACTTCATTTTTCTCCCTCCTTAACTTTTTTTGTACTGCACTTAATTTTATAGGATTTTTAACTATATTTCAATATTAAATTGCTTTTAATTACATAATAATATAAAATAAATATATAAACTTTTCAAAAAACAGCGAAATTGAAATTAATAACGGACTGAAAAAAATCTGCGTTGATATAATTAACATCGGCAGTAAGATAATTTCTTCCGCAAACAAAAAAATTAATTTGGCGGCAGAAACAAAAGAAATAAAAAAACATAAAATTTTTTAAATTTACACTCTATTTATTTTAGATGTGAGATTTCTTTGTTTGGTTGAAAAAAGAAAAAATAATTTTGCCAAAACTCATGATAGATTGTATAATCTTTCATATAATATGAAAGAATTTTTAAACTTTTGGAGGTAATCGGTTATGAAAAAATTTTTACTGTTAATCTTTACAGCAGTGATAACAGGGTGTTCAAATCTTCCATCTGCATTGACACCTGTGGGAATAAGTATGGCATCACAGGAAAAAATAGCAGCAGCTGTTTCTTCTTCCGAATTGTATGCTGTGGGGGCTGTGAAAATAGATACAGCAGGTTCTTTTATTGCTGAGGGAAAAGCGAGAACTCAGGCAAGAGAAAATCTGAAAAGCAAGATTTCCAATGAAGTAACAACTATTTTTAACGGATATATGCAGAATGTAGATGCAAACAGCAGAAAAATATATATGTCTGCTCTTCCTGATTTGAGAAATTATACAACAGAAACTCTTCTTTTAAAAGCTGTGGAAAAAATAGCTCTTGTAGATGACAGTAAATCGTATGTGGCTGTGGCTGTAAAAAAAGAGGATATAATGAAAGAGTCAAAATTTGTTTTCACTGAATACACTTCAAGTCTTATAAAAAAACTTGAAAATATAAGAGCAGTAGTGGCAAACAGCACAACAGCATACCCTGCCGAAGCAGAAACTCCTGAACTTCCTGCTCTTTCAAATGAAAATAAAAATATAAAAAACAGTGATTTTACATCAATAGATGAAGACCCATTGTTCCAATAGTTTAATTAGAAATTGGAAATTTTTAACGGAGGAATTGAAATAATGATAAAAAAAATTGGTTTGATTTTTCTTTTGGCTGTCCTTGCAGGATGTTCAAATATAGAAAATCAGATGAAAAATACTGAGAATGCTGTGTTTGCTTTGGATAAATCAAGCAGCGGAAAAATGGTGGTTCTTTATCCCGACAGGCAAAAAATAAAAACAGCGGGAACTCTTGTAGAGGGAAAACTTCAGGGAAAATATACAGAATATTATGAAAATGGAAATCTGCTTTTGGTTACAGCTTATGAAAACGGAAAACAGAACGGGTATATAAAAAAATATTATTCTAACGGAAATGTGGAAATAAAAGGAAGAATGAAAAATAATCTGGCAGAGGGAAAATTTACATTTTTTTATGAGAACGGGAGCCGTCAATCAATCAAAAATTTTAAAGAAGGAATTTATGACGGATATTGTATGGAATTTTATCCCAACGGTGCAGTAAAGATGAAAGGAAATTATACTGACGGATTTAAAAACGGAGTCTTTTCTTTTTATAATGAGAAAGGAAAGAAAATTCAGGAAGGGAATTATGTGAACGGACTGAGAAATGGAATATGGAAAAAATTTGATGAAAACGGAAAAATAACTTCATCATTGGATTATAAAAACACAGGATTTATAAATCCTGAAGAAAGAATATAAATAAATCCTTTTAAAATTTTTAATAATGTATTATAATACTAGGAGAATATACATAAAAATCGGAGGAATGAAATGGAAGGTTTATTAACAGCATTGTTATTTATCTTTGCCATAGCCCTTATTGTATTAGTTTTAATACAGCCTGACAGGAGTCGTGGAATGTCCGGAAGTATGGGAATGGGAAGTGCAAATACAGTATTCGGATTGTCAAAAGATGGCGGTCCTCTTGCAAAAGCCACAAAAGTGGTTGCGACACTATTTATTTTAACAGCACTTTTATTATACTTATACTTGTCATAGGATTAAAACTGAAGACATGTTGTTTGACAGCATGTCTTTTTATTTCTGTATTTTTTCAGAGGAGAAAAATCTATGAGTATGGGAACTCTTTTTCAAAATAATTATAATGATATAAAGCCTCTTTCTTTGAAATTAAGACCGAAAAAACTTAATGAATTTATTGGGCAGAAAGAACTTTTGGGAGAAAATAAAATTCTTACCAATATAATAAGAAGCGGAAATATCAGCAACATGATTTTGTTCGGTCCTCCCGGGTGCGGGAAAAGTTCTTTGGGAGAGATAATATCAAATGAGCTTGATTGTAATATTGCCACATTGAACGCAACAGTTGCTTCTCTTAATGATTTGAGAGATTTGGCTGCAAAAGCCAAAAAAGATATTGAGCTTTATAACAGAAGAACAGTTCTTTTTCTTGATGAAATTCACAGATTTAATAAGCTTCAGCAGGACGCCTTGCTTTCTTATACAGAGTCAGGAATACTTATCCTGATAGGAGCTACCACAGAAAATCCTTATCACAATCTTAACAATGCTCTTCTCTCAAGGTGTCTTGTGTTTGAGTTTAAGGCTTTGGAAAGAGAGGACATAAAAGAGATTGTAAAAAGGGGAGAAAAATATTACGGAAAATCTCTTCCCGACAATATCAGAGAAATAATTTTGGATATTGCAAATGGGGACAGCAGAATAGCTCTTAATTATTTGGAACTGTATTTTAAAAATCTCACTGAAAACAATATAAAAGAAATTGAGGAAATTTTTTCTCAAAGAAAAGCTTCTTTTCATAAAGAGGAAGACAAATATAATATTATTTCTGCTATGATAAAAAGTATAAGAGGAAGTGATCCTGATGCTGCTCTTTATTGGATGGGCAGACTTCTTTACGGGGGAGAAGACCCGAGATATATTGCAAGAAGGCTTCTTATTCAGGCAAGTGAAGATATAGGAATGGCAAATCCCGAAGCTCTTTTGATTGCAGATGCAGCTTATAATGCTTCCGAAAAAATAGGAATGCCTGAGATAAGAATAATTCTTGCTCATGCTGTGGTGTATTTAGCTATTTCAAGTAAAAGCAACTCGTGCTATAATGGTATTAATAATGTACTGGCTGATATAAAGGCAGGAGACTTGGAGCCTGTGCCGATACATATTTCCGATTGTGCAAAGGGATATATATATCCTCACGATTATCCGGGAAATTTTGTGGAACAGGCATACAGAAAAAAAGTTAAAAAATATTACGAGCCGGGAAACAATAAATTTGAAAACCAAATTCGTGAAAAAATAGAAAAATTATGGAAAAACAGATAATTGTGATAAAATTAAAATAAATATGAAAAAATTAAAAAAATTAATCTGTATATATTTAGGAGGGAATTAATGAAGCTTATCAAAGCTGTGAGAGGTACAAAAGACATTATTGAAGGAACTGCCTCAAAATATTCATATATCCACAGAACAGCGGAAAATCTGTTCACATCTTACGGATATTCTTTTATAAAAACACCGATATTTGAAGAAACAGACCTTTTCAAAAGAGGAATAGGAGAAGCCACAGATGTTGTGGAAAAAGAAATGTATACTTTTATTGACAAAGGAGACAGAAGCATTACATTAAGACCTGAGGGGACAGCTTCTGTTGTAAGAGCATATCTTGAAAATAAAATTTATGCCAAAGAAGAGGTTTCTAAATTTTATTATCTTGGGTCAATGTTCAGATATGAAAGACCACAGGCAGGAAGACAGAGAGAGTTTAACCAAGTCGGAGTTGAAGTTCTTGGAGAATCATCTCCTGTTTTGGATGCAGAAGTAATTGCAATGGGGTATCATCTTTTAGAAAAACTTGGAATCACTGATCTTGAAGTTAATATCAACTCTGTGGGAGGACAAGAATCCCGTAAAAAATACAGACAGGCTCTTCTTGATTATTTGACACCTGTCAGAGAAGAACTTTGCGACGACTGTAAAAGAAGAATGGAAACAAACCCATTAAGAGTTCTTGACTGTAAAATAGATACTTGCAAAAAATACACTGAAAATGCTCCAAGCATTATTGATTCTCTTTCAGAAGAAGAGAGAAATCACTACGAAACAGTAAAAAAATATTTAACAATTTTCGGAGTTCCATATGTAGAAAATCCAAAACTTGTAAGAGGGCTTGACTATTATTCGAGTACGGTTTATGAAATTGTTACAAACAAACTTGGTTCACAAGGAACAGTTCTTGGAGGAGGAAGATACGACAATCTTCTGAAACAGCTTGGGGACAAAGAAATTCCTGCTTTTGGATTTGCTGCGGGAATTGAAAGAATTATGATGCTTATTAATGATGTGAATGAAAATAAAGCAGAAGTATATACAGCATGGCTTGGAGAAGAAGCGGAAGAAGCTGCCATGAAACTTACAAATGATTTGAGAAAAGCAGGAGTGAATGCTGCTGTTGATTTCGGAGCGAGAGGAATGAAAGGACATATGAAGAAAGCTGACAAGCTTGGAGTAAATTATGTTATCATTATCGGAGAAGACGAAATGGCAAAAGGAACTGCTGTATTGAAAGATTTCAATGCAAGAACACAGGAAGAACTTACAATTCCTGAAATTTTGAAAAAACTGGCAAAATAACTATCTTTTTAAGGAGAGGATTTTAAAATGATATACAGAACACACAATTTAGGTGAATTAAGGAAAGAGAATATCGGTGAAAAAGTTACTCTTTCAGGTTGGGTTGACACAAAAAGAGACCTTGGAGGACTGACTTTTATCGATTTAAGAGACAGAGAGGGAATAACACAGATAGTATTCCACACTGATGTGGCAGATACAGCAGTGATTGAAGCTGCTCAAAAATTAAAAACAGAATCAGTTATAAGAATAGAGGGAGAAGTAAGAGAAAGATTCAGCAAAAATATGAATATTCCTACCGGAGAAATCGAAGTTTTTGCAACAGCTCTTACAGTACTAAACAGCTGTGAAACTCTTCCTTTCCAAATCAGCGATACAGGTCTTAACGAAAATACAAGATTAAAATACAGATATCTTGATTTAAGAAGACCGCAGATGATACACAATTTAAAAATGAGACATAAAATGATTATGGCAATCAGAAACTATATGGATAAAGCAGGATTTATGGATGTGGATACTCCGCTTCTTACTAAATCTACTCCGGAAGGAGCAAGAGATTTCCTTGTGCCAAGCAGAACAAATGAGGGACAATTCTATGCACTTCCTCAATCTCCGCAGTTATTTAAGCAGTTATTAATGATTGCAGGTGTGGAAAAATATTTCCAAATAGCAAAATGTTTCAGAGATGAAGATTTAAGAGCTGACAGACAGCCTGAATTTACTCAGCTTGATATAGAGATGTCTTTCGTTGAATTGGAAGATGTTACAAGAATAATTGAGGGACTTGCAAAAACTGTTTTTACAGCAGTAACAGGAGAAACAGCAGATTATGAGTTTCCAAAAATGGAATACAGAGAAGCTATGGAAAGATACGGGTCAGACAAGCCTGATACAAGATTTGGTGTAGAGCTGAAAGACCTTACAGATATAGCAGCTCACTGCGGATTTAAAGCTTTCTCTTCGACTGTTGAAAACGGAGGGCTTGTAAAAGCAGTAGTTGCTCCGGGAGTTGCGGAAACATTCTCAAGAAAAATCTTATCTGATTATGAAGAGTATGTAAAAAGATATTTCGGTGCAAAAGGAATGGCTTGGATAAAAGTTACAGCTGACGGTGTAAATTCTCCAATAGCAAAATTCTTCTCTGAAGAGGAAATGAAAGCTATAATCGAAAGAACAGAAGCAAATGTGGGAGATGTTATCATAATTGTTGCTGACAAACCGAAAGTTGTTTATGCAAGTTTGGGAGCAGTAAGATTAAGACTTGGAAAAGAACTTGAGCTTTACAACAAAGATGAATTTAAATTCTTATGGATAGTTCATTTCCCTATGTTTGAATATGACGAAGAAGAGGGAAGATACAAAGCTGAGCACCACCCATTTACATCTATAATGGACGAAGATATGGACAAATTCTTAGCCGGAGAAATGGACATCAGAACAAATACATATGACTTGGTTCTTAACGGAAACGAAATCGGAGGAGGAAGTATCAGAATACACAATCCTCAAGTTCAGGAAAAAGTTTTTGAAAAACTTGGACTTTCTCAAGAACAAGCCCGTGAAAAATTCGGATTCTTTGTGGACGCATTCAAATACGGAGCTCCGCCTCACGGAGGACTTGCTTTCGGTGTAGACAGATGGCTTATGGTTATGCTCAAAGAAAATTCGATAAGAGATGTTATTCCGTTCCCAAAAACAAATAAAGGTCAATGTCTGATGACAGAAGCTCCCGGATTTGTGGAAAAAGAACAGCTTGAAGAACTATATCTTGAAAGCACTTACGAAGAGAAAAAAGAAAAATAGAAATAAATTGTAAAAGATGTATTGAAAAATTGTAAAATTTGTGATACAATCCTTGTAAAGAATAGAAGTTCTGGTCTATGCGTTAGTTTCCTGAGGCTTTGGGCCTATGGTCGCTACTGGGGTCGGCTCTGTTTCAGTTAAATCAGATTAGTCACGAACATACGAATGCTTACGGACCCTGTATGACTGAATTAACTGGCTACCACTTATTAAAATGGCGACCAAAGCTGAGGGAAAAACGGTAGACTGGAGTTTATTCTTGTTAAGGACTGATGAAGAAGAGGTCCTTTTTTTATTATAAAAATTTGTTAATCGGAGAAGAAATATGTTAAGAATAGAAAAGTATATTGAAAATGTCTTTATGGACAGCATACATAAGCTGTATCCTGACAAAGAATTAAAACCTATCGAGATAACAATAGCTACAAATGAAAAATTCGGAGATTTTCAGACAAACTTTGCAATGATGAATTCTAAAATCATCGGAGGAAATCCGAGAAAAATTGCAGAAGATATTACAGGAGCAATCGGGGAAAACGAACTGATTGAAAAATTAGAAATAGCAGGACCCGGATTTATTAATATTTTCTTGAAAAATGAATATCTTGCCGAATTTGTTTCAAAAATGACAACAGAAAAATTTGAGTTCACTGAACTGAATACAAAAGGAGATGTTATAATAGACTATTCATCTCCAAATATTGCCAAAAGAATGCATATCGGACATCTTCGTTCTACAATAATCGGAGATGCTGTTAAAAGATTATATAATTTCTTGGGATATCACACTGTTGCAGACAATCATATAGGGGACTGGGGAACACAGTTCGGTAAACTTATAATAGGATACAGAAAATGGCTTAACAAAGAAGCATATGAAAAAAATCCTATTGAAGAACTTGAAAGAGTGTATGTGGAATTTGCAAAAGAGAGCGAAAATGATCCGACACTTGACGATATGGCAAGAGAAGAGCTTAAAAAACTTCAGGACGGAGATAAAGAAAATTATGCTCTGTGGCAGGAATTTATAAAAGTTTCTCTTGATGAATACAATAAATTATATAAGAGAATGGATATATCTTTTGATACATATTACGGAGAATCTTTCTATCATAATATGATGCCGGGAGTGCTTGATGAATTGGTTGAAAAAGGACTGGCTGTGGAAGATCAAGGGGCGAAAGTTGTATTCTTTGACGAAAAAGACAATCTTCATCCATGTATAGTTCAAAAGAAAGACGGAGCTTTCCTGTATTCAACTTCTGATATAGCAACTGTAAAATTCAGAAAAGAGCATTATGATATAAACAGACTTATCTATCTTACAGATGAAAGACAGCAGGATCACTTTAAGCAGTTTTTCAAAATTACAGAAATGCTTGGATGGGATATAGAAAAAGTTCATATCTGGTTTGGAATTATGAGATTTGCCGAAGGGGTATTCTCAACAAGAAAAGGTAATGTTATAAGACTGGAACAGCTTCTTGATGAAGGAAAGAAAAGAGCACTTGAAGTTATAGAGGAAAAAAATCCTTCTCTTTCTGCCGAAGAGAAAAATAATATTGCAGAAGTAGTGGGAGTGGGAGCTATTAAATATGCCGACCTTTCTCAAAACAGACAAAGTCCTATTATTTTTGAATGGGATAAAGTATTAAGTTTTGAAGGAAACACAGCTCCATATCTTCAATATTCTTACGCAAGAATACAGTCAATCAAGAAAAAAGCTGCGGAAATGGGAAAAACTCTTTCTGCTGACACCAATATTGTTATAACAGACAAAAACGAAAGAAATCTTGTTACTTTTTTAACTCTGTTTCCTACAATGGTATTAAAAGCGGGAGAAACTTATAAACCAAATCTGCTGACAGATTATCTGTTTGACCTTGGTAAAAAATTCAATACATTCTACAATGCTTGTCCTATCTTAAATCAAGAGGATGAAATTCTTTATTCAAGACTTATGATAGCTGACAGAACAGCTGAAATTCTTAAACAGGGACTTAATCTTTTAGGAATTAAAACTGTTGACAGAATGTAGCCAATAAAATAATTAATAAAAAATATACGTGAAAAAGATTATGAAAAGAACAAATTT
>UQXM01000064.1 GCA_900545035.1 uncultured Fusobacterium sp.
TGGTACAAGAAGGAAAATTCAGAGAGGATTTATACTATAGATTAAATGTTGTTCCATTTAATATTCTTCCTATTAGAGAAAGAAAAGATGATATTCCCTTGTTTATAAATTATTTTATTCAATATTATAATGTTAAATTAAAAAAACATATAAAAGGTATAACAAAAGAAGCTGAAAATATTCTTCTTAATTATGAATGGCCAGGTAATGTAAGAGAAATTAAAAATATTATTGAATATTTAGAAAATATTATTGATGAAGATTATATAGATACTACTCATATTCCTCTGCATTTTTATAATAAAAAAATGTCAAATAATTTAAATAATAAAACTCTTAATGAAATTATGAAAGATTATGAAAAATTAGTTTTAACAAAATTATTAAAAAACGTTTCTACTTTATCTGAAAAAGATAATCTCGCTAAAACTTTAGGAATTAGCAGAGCCACACTTTATCGTAAATTATCAGAATATAATTTATAAGTAAAATAACAGAGAGGGGGGCTCTCTGTTATTTTTTGGGAGTTTGTAAAATTTTATTTGGTTTTAGGATTATTTTTTTATGAAATTAAGAACTTCATCTTTAGGAAGCAGACCAACAGTTTTATCCGCCACTTCTCCACTCTTGAATAAAATCATTGTCGGAATAGACATAATTCTAAACTGCGAAGCTAATTCAGGCTGTTCGTCCACATTTACCTTTACTATTTTTACTGATGATGTTTCAGAAGCTATCTCTTCAAGTACAGGTCCCAATGCTCTGCATGGTCCGCACCAAGTTGCCCAGAAATCAACTAATACAGGTACATCTGACTTTAAAACTTCCTGTTCAAAATTATCTTTCGTAATATGTAGAATTGCCATTTTCCATTCCTCCTTAGAATTGCCTTAATCATCTTTACAAATTAATTATATTACATTTTCAAAATATTGTATGTGACAAAGTCACATATAAATTAAAATTTTATGTTCGGAACTGTATCTGCACTTTCATCTGCTGTAAACAACTTCTCTTCAGTAAAATGAAATATCCCTGCAAAAATATTTCCCGGTATCATTTTTATTGCCTGATTGTAAGCTGTCACAGTATCATTGTAAAATTGACGGGAAAAGCCTATTTTATCCTCAATATCTTTCAGCTGCTTTTGAAGTTCTAAAAAATTTGTATCTGCTTTTAAATCAGGATAATTTTCCGATACTGCCATAAGTCTTCCCAAAAGTCCGCTGATTTCTCCATTGATTTTCATTTTTTCATTTGGATTTTCCATTGACAAATAACGATTTCTGGCAGAAATTACACTTTCAAGAGTATTTTTTTCATGAGCAGCATATCCTTTTACTGTTTCTACAAGATTGGGAATAAGATCCATTCTTTTCTGCAGCTGTACATCTATCTGACTCCATGAATTTTTTACTCTTTCATGTAAAGCAACAAATCTGTTTTGATAAACAATAGTTATTACAATTATCAAAACAATAAAAATAATTAAACCTATCACTGCTATCATAAAATTCACTCCCTTTTATTTAAAAATTTTTATTCTATCCAAGTTTTGCAAGAAATTTTTCTACATTGATTATAAATCTTTCGTGAGTTCCTTCTCCTACAATAATATCTTTATAAGTTACTTTAACATCAAAAGTAAGTTTTCTTCCTTCAACTTTTACAAGAGTTGATTCACACATGACCTCATCTCCCACTTTGTTTGCTCTGTTATGTTTTACATTTACCGATACTCCCACTGTTGATTCTCCTTCATTAAGTTCAGACTGAACCAGTTCGAAAGATGTCTTCTCCATAAGGGCTATCATCATAGGCGTTCCGTATACTTCCAAAGTTCCTGATGCAACTCTTGCAGCTGTTTCCTCCGGAGTTACTGTTTTTGTGTAAGATAATTTCATTCCTTCTTTTAACATAATTGTGTGTCCTCCTGTTGATTTTTTATATTTTTAATTTGTGTACATTTATATTATTTCATTTATTGATAAAATAGTAAAGAAAAATTATTTAATTACAAACTTTTTATCATAACATATTCCTCTTTTGTTTCTTTAAAAATTTTAAATCCTAATTTTTCATATAATTTTACTGCATAATTATTTTTTTGAACTGAAAGAGATACTTTTTTATAACCTTTTTCTTTTAAAGTAATAATTATTTTTTTCATCATTTCAGTTCCTATTCCTAATTTTCTATATTCTTTATATATTCCTATTGCAAGTGAGGGAGTTTCATCATCAATATTTCCATAATCTTTCATTATTCTACACCATACAGCTCCAATTAATTCTTTATCATTTTCTACAACCAAAGCTATATCATGAATACTTTTTCCAAAATTGGAAATATAAATTTGAAGTTCTGGTATATCTACTATATTTTTAGGTGGAGGTATTATTCCCTCTGGAATAAAAATAGCCTCGTAAAGAAAATCTTTTAAAAAAACATATTCGGAATTTTTCATTTCACGTATTATATATTGCATTTTTCACCTCATAAAATATAATTTTAAGTTATTATAGCATAAAAAAGAAAAGAGAGGAATTTCTTCCCCTCTTCTCAAAACTATTAGATGTAATTAACTATTTAATTATTAAATTTTCTCCTGTCATCTCTTCAGGTTGTTTAATTCCTAAAATATGAAGCATTGTCGGAGCAATATCTGCAAGTTTACCGTCTTTTAATGAAGCTCCTTCTGTATGATTTGAAATATAGATAAATGGAACTTCATTTGTTGTATGAGCTGTAAATGGTGCATTAGTTTCCGGGTCTACCATAAGCTCCGCATTTCCGTGGTCAGCAGTAATAAGCACTGTTCCGTCAAGTGAAAGAACTGTGTCAACAAGAGTTTTTACACATTCATCAACTGTTTTAATTGCTTTTACGGCTGCTTCTAAAACTCCTGTATGCCCTACCATGTCAGGATTTGCAAAGTTTAAAATAACAACATCAAATTTTCCTGATTCAAGAGCTTCTTTTGCTCCCGCTGTTACTTCATAAGCTGACATTTCAGGTTTTAAATCATAAGTTGCAACTTTTGGAGATGCCACTAATTTTCTTTCCTCTCCAGGATATTGAGCTTCCACTCCTCCGTTAAAGAAAAATGTTACATGGGCATATTTTTCTGTTTCAGCAGTTCTTAATTGAGTAAGTCCTGCCTTAGAAATAACTTCTCCGAAAGTATTTACAATTTCATCATCTTTATAAATTACAGGTGCATCAATTGTAGAATCATATTGACGCATACAGTAAACTTTTATAGGAGCAATATTTCTTTCAAAGAAAGTAAATTCTTTGTCATTGAATGCTCTTGTTATTTGTCTTGCTCTGTCAGGTCTAAAGTTAAAGTTAATTAAAACATCTCCTGTTTTTACAAGCCCTTCTTTATCAATAACAGTAGGTTTTACAAATTCATCTGTAACTCCCTCTGCATAAGATTTTTTTACAGCTTCAACAGCTGATGTTCCCTGAACACCATTTCCAAGTGTCATATTATCATAAGCAATTTTTGTTCTGTCATAGTTTTTATCTCTGTCCATAGCATAGTATCTTCCTGAAACTGTTGCTATTTTTCCAACTCCGATTTCAGTCATTTTAGCTTCAACTTGTGCTAAGAAATCTGCAGCTGATGAAGGAGGTGTATCTCTTCCATCTAGGAATGCATGAAGATATACTTTAGTCAGCCCATAATTTTTAGCCATTTGAAGAAGTCCGTAAATATGATCTATATGAGAGTGAACTCCTCCGTCTGATACAAGTCCTGCAAAATGAATTGCTGTATTATTTTCTTTTGCATAAGAAAATGCTTCTTTCAAAACAGGAATTTCGTAAAATTCTCCATCTCTTATATCTTTTGTAATTTTTACAAGGGGCTGATAGATTACTCTTCCTGCACCTATATTAAGATGTCCTACTTCAGAGTTTCCCATTTGTCCCTCAGGAAGTCCGACTGCCTCTCCAGAAGCCTGAAGCTTTGAATGAGGATATTTAGAAAGAAGTTCTAAATATTCTGCAGGATGAGCATTTTTTATAGCATTAACTTGATTGTCGCAAGGATTTATTCCCCAACCGTCAAGTATCATTAACATTAATGGTTTTTTATTCATCATTTTTCCTCTCTATAAATTTTTAATAAATCAGATAAAATTTTAATTACATTCCTGCTTTTACTATTTTAGCAAAAGATTCAGCTTCAAGAGAAGCTCCTCCAACAAGTCCTCCGTCAATATCAGCTTGTGCAAGAAGTTCTTTTGCATTTTCAGCTTTCATTGATCCTCCATATTGGATTGTAATTTCTTCAGCAGCTTCTGCACCAAACATTTCTGCAAGAACTTTTCTTATTGCTTTGTGAGTTTCTTCTGCAATTTCAGGAGTAGCAGTTTTTCCTGTTCCGATTGCCCATACTGGTTCGTAAGCAACAACAACTTTAACAGCTTCTTCTTTAGTAAGTCCTGCCATTCCACCTTTGATTTGAGTTTCATTTACAAGATCAGTTCTTCCTGCTTCTCTGTCTTCTAATTTTTCTCCTATACAAAGAATTGGAATTAATCCATATGATAAAGCACATTTAACTTTTTCGTTTATGAAAGCATCTGTTTCATGGAAATATTCTCTTCTTTCAGAGTGTCCTAAGATTACATACTCAACACCGATTGCTTTTAACATTTCAGGAGAAACTTCTCCAGTGTAAGCTCCTGATGCTTTTGGATACATATTTTCAGCAGCTATTTTAATATCTGATCCCGCAACAGCTTTCACAGCATCAGAAAGAGCAGTAAAAGGTGCTCCGATTACTACTTCCACATTTTTTACATCTGCAACCGCAGCTTTTAATTCAGTAAGCATAGCTACAGCTTCTGCATTTGTTTTATTCATTTTCCAGTTTCCGGCAATAATAGTTTTTCTCATTTAAAAATCCTCCTGTAATAGATAATTTATTTTTAAATTGTTTTAATATACATTTCATTTCCATTTTTAATTTTAACACACTTTTACAGAAAGTCCTAATTTTCTATAAGTCAAATTCTGAATTTTTTGTGATTAATTTTTATACATTTTCAAAAAAAGTGTGAGCAGCACTGAGTGCAAATACAAAAATATTTTTCGGTTTTCCTGCTGTTTCCAATACTTTTGATATTTCATCAACTGTTGTACCTGTTGTTATTATATCATCAACCAGCAGAATATTTTTATCTTTTGTAATAAAATTTATTTTAAAAGCAGATTTAATATTTATTCTCCGCAGATTTTTGTCATTTAAACTGTGCATGGGGATTGTATTTTTTTCTCTCTCAATATTTTTATAATCTATGCCGATTAAGTCAAGAAGAAGAGCCATTTGATTAAATCCTCTCTCAAGATATCTTTCTCTGCTTATTGGAACAGGAACTACCACATCAATTTTTTCTTCACGAATAATATCCTTAATTTCCTGTGCCATAAGACTGCTCAGATAAAAAGCTGTATTTTTCTTTCCTTCAAGCTTATAATCTATTATAATCTGTCTGATATCTCCCTTATAATTAAAAAGAAAATACACATTTTTTCTTTTCCGCAAATTTTTATTTTTCTCTATTTTTTTACGACAGGCAAAACATAGGTTTCCCTCTTCTGCTTTTTGCCCACATAAAGAACATTTTTCAGAAAAAAGAAAATGTCTAAGAATTTGGTTCAGTTTTTGGTTCAAGATTTTTCCCCTTAGATTTTTTCTTTTCACTGCTCAAATCTTTATTAAGAATTTTAGCAGAATACATCTCTGTGTACCCGCATTCAGCACAGACTTTCAAATAATATGTCCCCATTTCGATTTTCAGCCCTGCTTCTTTTTCGGGCAAAATTGCTGTTTTTACATAATATTTTTCACAACCGCATTTCAGACATTTAAAATCCAAATTCATCACCCCAAATTATATTTTTAATCCACTCGGGCTTTGTGTTTCTTCCATTAAACACAACAGCATCAAATCGTATATCGCACTCTGAATATCTGTTTTTAAAAAGAAACTCTCTGGCAGAAAGATACATTCTTTTTCTTTTGGTATAACCGATTGCTTGTTCTCCTCTGCCGAAAAAATCCGTTGTCCTCTGTTTTACTTCTATAAAAATAATAAGGTTTTCTTTTTCGGCTATTAAATCTATCTCACCGAATTTTGTAAAATAATTTTTTGTTACAATCATATACCCCTGCTCCGAAAGAAATCGGGCAGCATACTCTTCAAACAAAGCTCCCTGCTCTCTTTTATTCATCTGGAGTTTCCTCTGTTTTTAATATTTTTTTCAAAAAAGTTTTTCTGTGAATAGGAAGAGCTCCTTTTTCAAGAAGAATTTCCCTGTGAAGTTTTGTTCCGTATCCTTTATGCTTTTCAAAAAAATATTCAGGATACTTTTCTGCATACTTCATCATTATCCTGTCCCTTGTAACTTTGGCAATAATAGAAGCTGCAGCTATCGAAAGACTTTTTGCATCACCTTTTATTACAAACTCTTGTTTTCCATTATATCCTTTTATAAGCTTATTTCCGTCAACCAAAACTTTATCAAAAGTAATTTCATCTTCTCTTATATCTTCCAAAGCTCTGTTCATTGCCAAAAAAGTTGCATTTAAAATATTCACACTGTCTATCTCTTCAACAGTGGCAATTCCCACTCCCACATGGCAGTATGATATTATTTTATCAAAAAGTATCTCTCTTTTTTTTTCGGAAAGTTTTTTTGAATCATTTATCTCTTTAAAAAAATCATGGTATTCGTTTATCTTTACTGCAGCTGCTACCACAGGTCCTGCAAGAGGTCCTCTTCCTGCCTCATCAACACCGATAATTTCTCCTTGTTCTGTATCAAATTTATATAATTCTTCCATTTTATTCTCCGATTTCTTCTATTTTTTCTCTGTGAAATTTCAACTTCTTGAAAACATCTGCAAAATCCTGAGGAATTTCTCCTTTTACTTTTATAATCTCTTTTGTTACTGGATGAATAAACTCAAGCATATAAGCATGGAGCATCTGCCTTCCTATTATTTTTGACGGAGAGCCATATGTACTGTCCCCTAAAATAGGGTGATTAAGATATTTCATATGTACTCTTATTTGATGAGTTCTTCCTGTTTCAATATTTATTTTTAAAAGAGAAAAATCCTGTACCTCATCTATCACTTCATAATTTGTAATTGCCTTTTTCCCGTTTATTTCCACAACAGCCATTTTTTTTCTGTCGAAAGGATCTCTTCCAATAAGATTTTCCAGTCTTCCTGATTTATTTTTAAAATTTCCCTTACATACAGCTACATAAGTTTTTTTCATTTTCTTGCTTTGAAACATCTCCACAAGTTTTTCGTGGGCTTCATTTGTTTTGGCAATTATTATAAGTCCACTTGTATCCTTATCAAGTCTGTGAACAATTCCCGGTCTTATATTATCTTCATTTATATTTGAAAGAGTATCAAAATGATAAAGAAGAGCATTTACAAGAGTTCCGGAATAATTATCTTGTGCCGGATGCACTGTCATATCACTGGGCTTATTTATTACTGCGATATATTTATCCTCATAAATAATATCCAAAGGAATATTTTCTCCCTTTAAAACAAGAATTTCTTTTTCAGGAATTTCTATTTTTATTTCTTCATTCCCTTTTAATTTTGTTCCTGCTTTTGAAATTTTTTTCCCATTTATCTCAACACAGCCTTCATCTATAAATTTTTGAACTGCTGCACGGCTTGTATCTTCCATTGCTCCCTGCAAAAAAATATCAAGTCTTTTATTTTTAAATTCCTCTGTTGCTGTAAAAATTAAAATTTTCATTAAAATACCCCGCAGATATTGATTTACAGTTTAATTATACCATTACTGCAGAAAAATTTAAATATAAAATAAAAACTTAACATTGACATTTACTGCTAAAAATGTTAATATCAAACTTGCGGGAATAAAAAAATAAACATTTTAGGTAGAGGTTGCGGAAAACATGAGTACCCTGTTTGAGCTTGGACGGAGCGTTGATGACAGAAAAAAGGGAATTTCGCCGAAAGATTTAAAAGTGTCAAATTTAAATCTTGGGCATATGAAAAATATTCATATGACTGACATCAGTTTTAAAAATTGATGTAGCGCTATCAAAATTATTATCTTATATATACATTTTTCTTGTATTGTTCATAGATATGATTTTCAAAAGTCTACCATAAAATGTGGCAGACTTTTTTTGTATTCCTTACAAAAAATATTTTTCGGAGGATATAATTTTTATGACAAAAGAAAACAGAGAAAGGCGGGGACTTTTCGTTGAACTTTTAAAACTTTCCCCTGTGGTAATACTTGGAGTGCTTATGGTTATTGTAAAACTTGATGTTCTTGTGGCAGCACCTATTGCTGTTATGTTTGCATCTCTTGTAGCATGGCTTACAGAAAAAATGACTTTCCAAAATATAGTTGACGCAGCGGTTGACAGCGTAAAAGAAATTCAACTGGTATTTTTTATACTTATGCTTGCTTATGCAATGGCAGAAGCATTTATGGCAACAGGAGTAGGAGCTTCCATTATAATCATGTCTTTAAATTTTGGACTTACTGCAAAAACTATAGCTATGACAGGAATTATAGTTACAAGCCTTCTGTCAGTTGCAATAGGAAGTTCTTGGGGAACATTTGCTGCATGTGCACCTGTTTTTCTTTGGCTTAATCATATTGTCGGAGGAAATATTGTTCTTACAACTGCTGCTATTGCCGGAGGAGCTTGTTTCGGAGATAACATCGGTCTTATCTCTGATACTACTGTTGTAAGTTCAGGAATACAAAAAGTTGAAATTATAGACAGAATAAAGCATCAAGGTGTATGGTCTTTATCGTGTCTTTTCCTTAGTGTCATAGCTTTTTACGGCGTTTCAGTTTTCATGGGGCTGCCTGATACAGTGGGAAGTGCTGCCGAGGCAATCGGGCAAATACCTCAATCAGTGTGGGATGCTCTTGCTGCTGAAAGAGAATCAGCAATCACTCTTTTAAATCAGGTTCAAAGCGGAGTACCTGCATATATGGGTCTGCCTCTTCTGTTTGTACTTATTGCTGCTGTAAAAGGACTGCCTACACTTTTATGTTTGTTTATAGGAATATTTTCATCTCTTGTTTTCGGACTGTTTGCAGGAACAGTAACAATCTCTTCCGAAGCTGCTCAGGCTGTGGTTTCAGCAGGAGGAACAGCAATAGATATAAAAGAATTTGTTGGACTTATTTATACAGGATTTTCCGGAGCAGGAGCTTGGGTTATTGTAATGATGATGTGGATTGCTGCCTTTGGGGGAATTATGGGAAGTATAAATGCTTTTGAGCCACTTTCAAGAATTGTAAAATCGCTTGCAAAAAATGTAAGACAGCTAATGTTCTATAACGGACTTTTTTCTATTTTGGGAAACGCCGCTCTTGCTGACGAAATGGCACAAATAGTTACAATCGGACCAATCATAAGAAATCTGGTTGATGAAAATGTAGAAGCTACTGATGAGGCAATGTACAAATTAAAACTTAGAAATGCTACTTTCAGTGATGCCCTTGGAGTTTTTGGTTCTCAGCTTATTCCGTGGCATGTATATATAGGTTTTTATCTGGGAATTGCAAAAGTTGTGTATCCTCTTCATAATTTTGTGGCTATGGATATTATAAAATTTAATTTTCTTGCCATGATATCTGTATTCTCAATACTTTTTGTTACAATTACAGGTCTTGACAGATTTATTCCGCTGTTTGGACTTATCACAGAGCCCGCCAACATCGCCGAGAGCGTCGGTTCTCTTTTCGGCAGTAACAAGGTCAAG
>UQXM01000065.1 GCA_900545035.1 uncultured Fusobacterium sp.
GCCCTGCGTCTGCTGAGGACTTTCCTGATTCTGTTCGTTTTTCTGTTCCATTTCTATCCTTCAATTTGAATATATTTTTTTTCTTCTATTTTTGGCTGAGCCTCTTTTTTAGGAACTTCAAGTTTTAAGATACCGTTTTCAAATTTAGCTTTGATATCTTCTTCACTAATATGATTTCCCACATAGAAGCTTCTCATACATTGTCCTGTATATCTTTCTTTTCTGATATATCTTCCCTCTTCATCTTTTTCATCTTTGTTTTCGTTGTGAGAAGCACTGACAACAAGATATCCGTTATTTATTTCCGCTTTGATACTTTCTTTTGTAAATCCGGGAAGTTCGATTTCAAGTTCATATCTGTCTTTCATCTCTTTGATATCTGTATTTCCTATCATTTTTTTATTTTTTGTGTCTGTAAAGAAATCATCATTAAACACATCATCCATAAATCCTCTGTTAAAAATACTTGGCATAAACATATACACCATCTCCTTTTGATAACATATAAACTCTTTTTTGTTTATCCCAACATCTTTTCCTTTTTTACAAGCTTATTATACATCTTTTTGTTAGCACTGTCAATAGATGAGTGCTAATTTTATTATGATTTTTTTATCTAGTCTATATCCTTTAAATCTGCTGTATTCAAAATATAACATTTTAAATTTTATTGTTATTTTATAAAATTTAAAACAGAAAAAAGGACTCCACATTCTGTGAAGTCCTTTTCTCGTAAATCATATTTCTTGAGAGAAACTACTTTATATTATCAGTAATATTTTTTTCTTTTCTTATTTTTCTTCCATATTTTTAACAGTTGAGAAAGTAAGTCCTTGTACTTTTTCTGCTGCCGGTTTTCCAGTTACAAAAGAAGTAAGAAGTGATACTATCATACTTCCACCTATAATTAAGAAAGAAATCATAAACTCAAATACTTGAGGTTTTACATAGTTAGGAATTACTGCTGCTGCCATTCCCATTGGGTTAGTTAAGTAAACAGCTATTAAGATAGATGTGATAAATCCAACCCATACAGCTTTAGTATTTACTTTATCAAAGAAGATTCCTACTAAGAATACTCCTGCAATAGGTCCTCCAAGTAATCCTGTGATAGCTTGGAAGTATAAGAACATATCTCCTTGTCCTGCATATAAGAAGTGAACTGCAAGTATTGTACTTACGATTCCTACTATCCAGCTTGAACCTTTTGCAAAGTTAAGTTTTTGTTTGTCTGTCATATCAGGTCTTAATTGCTCTAATATATCTGCAGTCATACAAGTTGAAACAGAGTTTAAGCTTGATGATACAGTTGATTGAGCAGCTGCGAATATTGCTGCAAGTACAAGTCCAGATATTCCAGTTGGAATATATTGAATTACGAAATATGGAAGTATTGCGTTTCCATTGATTCCTGCAGGAAGCTGAGCTTTATATTTAAAGAAGATATAAAGAGCAGAACCCATTCCAACGAAGATGAAGATACTTGTTAATAATAATGGTATATTCATGAATAAGCTTTTCTTAGCTTCTTTTTCATTTTTAGTTGTATTGTATCTTTGAACGATATCTTGGCTTCCTACATATGAGTAGATAGAGTTTACAAATCCACCGATAAGCATTGTCCAGATACTGATTTTAGCAAGATCCATACTGAAGAAGTCTTTGTTTAACATCATTCCTCCCTCTTGAAGAGCTTGGAAACCTTGTCCAATTCCCTCAGGAGCAGATGTAAATCCTGCTATTATGATTAAGAAAGCTCCCAATAAAAGAACTATTGTTTGTATTGCATCTGACCATAAAACTGCTTCAATTCCTCCCATAGAAGTGTAAGCAACACAGAATATTGCAACTCCGACTGTTAATACAACAGGGTTAAGAGTTGGAAGAGCTTGTTGTAAAGCAAGAGTTGGAAGATATAAAACTATTGCCATTCTTACAACATGGAATAAAATGAAAGCCAAACTTCCTATTAATCTGAATTTGTTGTCAAATCTTTTTCCAAGATATTCATAAGCAGTAGTAACATTAACTCTTCTGAAGAAAGGAACAAATATTACAGCTGCCACCCAAACGATAGGAATGATTCCTAAAGGAGCCATACCAAGAAGCCAACCTTTGCTGAATACTGAAGCAGGAATAGCTATAAAAGATATAGAAGACAATGCTGTTGCATAAATACTGCATGCTGTTACCCAAGAAGGAACTCTTCCTCCTGCCTTAAAATAATCTTCTGTTGAAGTTGCTCTTTTTGAGAAATAAACTCCAACCATAAACATTCCTACAAAATAAAGTAAAATTACTACCCAGTTAAACCAGTGCCAATTCATACATAAACCTCCTAAAGAAATCTTAAATTTTTATGTTCTTAAATTTTTTATGTTCACGAGAACATTTATTTTCTAACCTATGATAATGTATTTTTATTTTTTTGTCAATAAACTATTTTCAAACATATGTTCTAAAATTAGAAAAATTAGTTTAAGAATTTTATAAAAACAGTGGAAAATTAACGATTACATGCATTTCTGCTCTTTCAAAAAATATTTTTAAAAAATTTTTATTCAGTATATTTTTAGCCTTTTATGTTCAAAAAAAATAAAAACTGTTGACAAAGAGGTGAAATAAATATATATTATCAGTAATGAACACGAGCACATTATTAATTTACTAAAATTTTTACAAAATCAAATATGAAAGATAAAATCAGGAGGTAGCTATGAAAAAAGTAGTTTTTGCTGCAATTGTATCTGCATTAGTATTG
Source organism: uncultured Fusobacterium sp. (assembly GCA_900545035.1). Lineage (GTDB taxonomy): Bacteria > Fusobacteriota > Fusobacteriia > Fusobacteriales > Fusobacteriaceae > Fusobacterium_B. The sequence continues at coordinate 2,762 of UQXM01000065.1, forward strand.
GGAGGATGTTCTTCAGCAGGAGTTAAAAATCCAGGTGTTGAAAGAAAAATAACTTGGGAACATGCCGGAAATCTTCCTGCACAAAAAGGATTTGAAAAAAATATAGGAGTTGCCGGAGTATTATCTGGAGTTCTTGACGGAAAATATGTTTTGGTTGGTGGAGGAGCAAACTTCCCTTACGCACCTACTGCTCAAGGAGGAGCTAAAGAAATGTACTCTGATGTATATCTTCTTCAGCCAAACGGAAGCAAACTTGATGTTGTAGAACATATCAACCTTGACAACAAAATAGGATACGGTTCTTCTGTAACTGTAAAAGACGGTGTTTACTACATCGGAGGTTCATCTAATCCTGAAGCTGACAATGATATTCTGTTCTTCAGCATGAAAGAAGGAAAATTAGATGTTAAAAAAGTTGGAGATCTTCCTTTCACTCTTCAAAACGGAGCTGCTGTTGAAAAAGACGGAAAACTTTATATCTTAACAGGAAAACAAAACGGAGCTGCAAGCGACAAAATGTACTCTTACGACTTAGCTACCGGAGAAACTAAAGAACTTGCCGCTGTTCCGGGAGGAGCAAGAACTCAAGCTGTTGCACAAGTTCTTAACGGAGATTTATATGTATTCAGCGGAGGAACTTCTGTTGCTTACACTGACGGATACAAATATGACTTTGACACAAACACTTGGACAGAAGCTGCTTCTGTTGAATTAAACAGAGAAGGAATTTCTCTTATCGGAGCAAACTCTGTAAAACTTAACGATAAAGAAATGATGGTTATCGGTGGATTTAACAAAGCTGTATGGGATGATGCAAACAAAAACCTTGGAAGCTTAAAAGGTAAAAAACTTGACGCTTACAAAGCTGCATACTTTGGTGCAGACCCAGCTGAATTCAACTGGAACAGAAACATCTTAGTATACAATGCTGAGAAAAATACTTGGTCTACAATGGGAGAAATTACATTTGATGCTCCTTGCGGTGCAGGACTTTCTGTTATCGGAAACAAAGTTTACTCTATAAACGGAGAAATCAAACCTGGAATAAGAACTGACAGAATGTATTCTGGAACTTTATTAAAAAAATAGTTTTTAACCAAAAATTTTAAAAAGGACTGCTGCATACAGCGGCAGTTCTTTTAATCTTATTGTAAAAATGATTGACAAATAAGGCGGGAAGGAATATAGTTTATTCTGGGGTTAGAAACATAAAGGTAAAGGATGAAAAATTATGATTACTCAAAAGGAAATAGCTGAAAAACTTGGAATAAGCCGTACAACTGTTGCCAGAGCAATAAACGGAAGTCCTCTCATAAAAGAGGAAACAAAAGAAAAAGTTATGAAGCTTATAAAAGAGATGAACTATGAAAAAAATATTGTGGGAAGCTCTCTTGCAATAAGAAAAAACAAGCAAGTCTACTGCCTTGTTATCAAATCAAAAAATGAATTTTATACTCAGGAAATTATCAGAGGATTGAATGATGCCGGAAAAGAATTTAAACCTTACGGTTTAAGACTGACAATAATCGAAAGCGATATCAATGATTCTGAAAGCCAATTAAGAGAGCTGGAAACAGTATTGAGCTATGATGATATAGACGGACTTATCATTACTCCTCTTGAAAAAGATAAAGCTTATGAAATGATTAAGCCTCATTTGGACAGGATAAAAGTGGTTTCTTTGGGAATAAGACTTGGCAGTGAAATCTATCATGTGGGACCGGACCATGTAAAACAGGGAAAAATTGCAGCATGTATTACAAATTCCCTTCTGAGAAAAGGGGAAAAGCTTCTTATTATTGACAACGGAGATGATAAAATTTCTTCAAAAGAGTATATTGAGGGATTTATAAAAACAGCACAGACCGGAGAAGCTGAAATATTAGGACCTCTCAACGGAGGAGGAATAGAGAACAGTGCTGCTCTTATCAAAAAAATATGCAGCGAAAATGAAATCAAGGGGATATATATGAACAGATATGCTCAGGATACTTATGCCAAAATCCCAAAACATTTTCTTGCTGACAAAAAAATTGTTACAAACGGTATAAGCCGTGAAATTAAAAAAATGATAAAAAGCGGTGTTATCACAGCTACAGTAATGGAAGAGATAGCAGCAGAAGGATACGCTTCTGCCAGAAAAATCTTTGACCTTTTATACAAAAGCACTGCTGTAAGCGAAACTTGGGAACTTTCAAAATCCCATATAATATTTTTGGAAAATTTAGATTAACATATTTTTTAAAGGATTTAAGGAGTAAAAAATTGAAAATAGTAGGTATAGATATTGGCGGTACAATGATTAAATACGGTCTGCTTTCTCTTGAAGGGCAAATTCTTGAGAGCGGAGAAGTGGCAACAGAAGCTTCAAAAGGAGTGGAAGTTCTTTTCGGAAAACTTTGTGATATTGTTGAAAAATATTCTCACGAAGAAATCGGAGGTATAGCAGTATCAGGTACCGGTCAGATTGACGGAAGCATCGGAAAGGTAATAGGAGGAAACGAAATTATCCCGGGATGGATTGGAACAAATCTTGTGGAAAAACTGGAAAAAAAGTTTAACCTGCCTGCCGTGCTTGAAAACGATGTAAACTGTGCAGCTCTTGGGGAAAAATGGCTTGGTGCCGGAAAAGGACAGGACAACTTTGTATGCCTGACAATAGGAACAGGTATAGGAGGAGGAATTGTTCTGAACGGAGATATATTCAGAGGAGATACCTGCGTTGCCGGAGAGTTCGGACATATTCAGGTAGTAAAAGACGGAGTACAGTGTTTATGCGGAAAAAAAGGGTGCTACGAAAGATATGCTTCTGCCACAGCTCTTTTAAGAATGGCAAAAGAGAGAACAGGGCTTGACCTTAACGGAAAAGAAATTTTCGACAGAGAAAAAGCGGGAGAACCTGTTTTTGTTCAGCTTATAAAAGACTGGGTAGATTATTTTACTGACGGCTTAAGCACTATTATATATATTTTTAATCCGCCTCTTGCAGTAATCGGAGGAGGAGTTACAAAACAAGGAGATTATCTTCTTGATAAAATAAACGAAAGCCTTGAAAACAAGCTTGGAATAAACTACAAAAAAAATCTTTGCATTAAATTTGCCGAGTTGGGAAATAATGCAGGAATGTTGGGAGCTGAATATCTGCTTCTGAAAAAAATCGGAAAAATCAACTAAAATTATTCAAAAAATCATTGACAAAAACTGAAATAAAAGGTATACCTAAAGTATAAAATGTTCGCGAGAACAATAATTTGTCAAAAAAACATATAAGGAGATAAGGCAATGATATACGGTGAAATCAAAGAATTAAAATTCTACAAAGGAATATCTGAAAATTTAGACAAAGCTATTGATTATATTTTAAGCGGAGAATACAAAAAAGGAACTCCTGGAAAAAATGTTATTGACGGGGACAATCTTTATTTTAACTACCCTGACAAACCAATGACAAAAGAAATCAAAGACGGTTTCTTTGAAAGCCACAAACAATATATTGATATTCATGTTGTAATAGACGGAGAAGAAAATCTTGGATATGTTCCTCGTTCTCAAGCTGTTGTTACAAAAGAATATGACGCAGAAGGAGATTACGAACTTTTAGACGGAGAAATCAAAAATATGATGCATTTAACTCCTGAAAGATTTGTTATGTTCTTCCCTGACGAACCTCATATGGCTCTTTTAAAAGTAGGAGAAGTAAAACAAATTACAAAAGTAATTTTTAAAGTTTTAGTATAATTTATTATTAAGAGAGGCGGAATAAAAATGAGTAAATTTGAACAAGTAAAAGGAAAATTAATAGTTTCATGCCAAGCTCTTCCTGATGAACCATTACACAGTTCATACATCATGGGAAGAATGGCTTATGCAGCTTATGTGGGAGGAGCTTCAGGAATAAGAGCAAACACTGTGGCTGACATAAAAGAGATAAAAACAACTGTTGACCTGCCTATAATCGGAATTATAAAACATCAGTACGGAGACAACAATGTATATATCACTCCTACAATGACTGAAATTGATGCCCTTGTAGCTGAAGGTGTAGATGTTATCGCTATTGATGGTACAAAAAGAGAAAGACCTGACGGAAGAACTCTTGAAGATCTTATGAAAGAAGTAAGAGCAAAATATCCTGACCAATTATTTATGGCTGATATCTCTTGTGCAGAAGAGGCTGTTGAATGCGAAAAATTAGGATTTGATATTGTGGGAACTACTCTTGTGGGATACACTGAATACACAAAAGGAAACGACCCATTAACAGAACTTGCAAAAGTTGTGGCTGCTGTAAAAATTCCTGTAATCGGTGAAGGAAACCTTGACACTCCTGCAAAAGCTAAAAAAGCTCTTGAAACAGGAGCATATGCTGTTGTAGTCGGAGGAGCTATCACTAGACCTCAGCAGATTACAAGAAAATTTGTTACTGAAATGGAAAAATAATATATTTAAAAAAATTCCCAGTCTGAACAAACAGACTGGGTTTTTGTTATCCTAATTAAATTATCTTCTGATAATTGCATCTGCCACAAGGACAGCTCTTTTATTGGCTCTCACATCATGCACTCTCACAATGTCAGCACCTCTTTCTATCCCTGCCACTGTTGTGGCTATTGTTCCCTCTGCTCTCTCTTTTGGAGGCAGTCCGCCAATAAGAGTACCTATAAATCTTTTTCTTGATGTTCCCAGAAGTATTGGAGCCATATCACGAATTTCTCCCATTCTGTGAAGCACCTCTAGATTCCACTCAAAATCTTTTCCAAAGCCAATTCCCGGATCAATTATTATTTTCTCTTTAGAAAGTCCTTTTTCTTCGGCAACCTTAAAAGTTCTCTCAAAAAATTCTCTCATTGATATCATGATATCTTTTTCATAATGAGTTCCGTTCTGATTGTGCATAGCAATCACACAGGCATCGTATTTCGCTGCTACAGCCGCCATTTCTCCTTTATCATACTGAAGCCCCCATACATCATTTATAATGTGTGCTCCGGCTTCTAAAGCCCTTTCAGCCACTTCATACCTGTATGTATCCACAGAGATAACTGCTTCTGTTTCTGCAGAAATTCTTTTTATCACAGGAATAACTCTTTCCATTTCCAGCTCCACAGAAATCTCTTCATGTCCCGGTCTTGTTGACATTCCTCCAACATCAATTATATCTGCTCCCTCTTCTATCATCTCTTTGGCTCTTGCCACAGCCTTTTCAATATCAGCATAATCACCACCGTCAGAAAAAGAGTCTGTTGTAACATTTAAAATCCCCATTATAAGAGTTCTTTTTCCAAGTTCTATTTTTTTACCTCTCGAATGTATTACCATGAAAAACTCCTTTCTAAAAAATTATTTTAATTCTGCTTTTTAAGTTCTTTTTCCAAAATTCTTTTTAAAGTTCCCACAGTTTTTTTCTCAAGAGGGTGAACAAAATTTGGAGCTATCTCTGAAAGAGGCTCAAGAACAAACATTCTCTCACATATCCAAGGATGCGGAACAGCAAGATCTGCTTCTCCTATAATTTCATCATCAAAAAATAAAATATCGATATCAATTATTCTCGGTCCCCACTTAATCTCTCTCACTCTTCCCATTTGAAGTTCAATTCCAAGCAGTTCTTTCAAAAGCTCTCGAGGTGTGAAAAGTGTTTTTATCTCAAGACAGCTGTTTAAAAACATATCCTGCTCTGTATATCCAAAAGGCTCTGTTTCTATTATGGTACTTTGAGCTGTTATTTTTGTATTTTCAAGATTTCCGATTTTTTCTGCTGCTTCAAGAAGATTTTTTTTCTTATCCCCCATATTTGTTCCAAGAGATAGATATGCAGTGTGCCATTTTCTTGTGATTTCCACAGCTACAAAATCAAAATGCTTTCTGATTGGTGCCCAAGGTTTTTTTATTACAACTTTCACTTCGGAAATAAGAGGATATTTTGTAAGTATCATCTCTGCTGTTTTTTCTGCACAAGTTTCTATAAGGTCAAAAGACTGACTTGTAAGAAGTTTTTCCACATCATCTGACACAAAGCCGTAATGAGTGGAAGCATTCAGATTTCCTGTTTTCCCTGCCTCTCTTGTGTCTGTTTTCATTTCAAGAGAAACTATAAATTTCTGTCCCAAAAATTTTTCCTCTTTAAAAACTCCGTGTTCTGCAATAATCTCAAGATTTTCTATAATAATCTTATCCATTTGTATCTCCTAATCTTTTTTTATCAGCTGTAAAACCTCTGCCCTTTTCAACGAGTCATTCTGAAAAATTCCCTTTGCTCCCGTTGTAATAACTTTTGCTCCGGGTTTTTTCACACCTCTCATTGTCATGCATGTATGTTCTGCTTCCACAATCACATATACTCCTGCACATTCAAGCCCTTTAAAAATCGTTTCGGCTATTTCTTCTGTCATTCTCTCCTGAAGCTGAGGACGCTTTGCATAAGCTTCTACAACCTTTACAATATCCCCAAAACCGACAATTTTTCCATTGGGTATATATGCGATATCAATTTTTCCGAAAAACGGCAGAAAATGATGCTCACACATTGAATAGAAGCTTATATTTTTTTCTATTATCAAATCATTGGCAGCTACTTCAAAAGTCCTTTTCAGAAAACTGTAAGGATCTGTATACATTCCCGAAAAAAACTCCTTATAAAACTCCTCTATTCTTTTGGGAGTATTCTCAAACACCTCTTTATTCATATACTTTTTTTCTTCATCAAGGTTATTTAAAATCTCCCGAAAAGATTTTTCTATACTCATGCTTTTCTCCTTACTAAAATATTCAACAGATATATTATACAATATAGGAGGAAATATAAAAAGAATTTCTTGAAAATAAAGTAAAAAAAACTGTTGATTTCTCAACAGCTTGATTTTTAAATGGTGCGAAGAGAGGGACTTGAACCCTCACGTCGGAGACACTTTAATCAGCGCTTTCACATCATATTTTGCTTCGAAG